>DIYE01000260.1 GCA_002428885.1 Alphaproteobacteria bacterium UBA6062 | reverse complement strand
AATATAATCTTTTGATCAAATCGTTCTAATTTTTAGATTGACAACATGGATATCCGACAACTCACCTATTACGCAGCCATCTTTGAACATCGTAACCTGTCCCGGGCGGCCAGCGACTGCAATGTGGCGCAGTCTGCCATCAGCCACCATCTGGCCAACCTTGAAAATGAGCTTGGTGTCACTCTCTTCCTCCGTAAACCGAGGGGGATGGAGCCGACAGCGGCCGGTATCAAACTCTACGATCATGCCAAACTGATCCTGCGAGCTGTTAAATCCGCTCAGCAGGATATCCGCCAGCAATCTGAGGTTATCGCCGGTGATATAGCCATAGGTCTTCCCTATTCGGTTATGAAAGCCATTGGGTTGCCGCTGATGCAGGCTGTTCTGAAAGACTATCCGGATGTCCGCCTGTCTGTTGTAGAAAGTCTCTCCGGCGGAACTTTTTCCAGTTTGTTATCGTCGGATGTGGATATCTCGCTCTTCTACAATCCGCAAAAGGACGAGCGGATCACCATGCAGCAGGTCTTGGCAGAAGAAGTTCTCTGTGTCGGCAAACCGGAGATTATTGGCTCTTCACGTGACGAAATGACCTTTGAAGAACTGATTAACTTACCGGTTCTCCTGCTTCGGCAGGGTGTATCTGCCCGCGCCGTTATTGACCGTCCGGGTCTTCTTAACAAACTGGAAGCCCGGGTTCCTCTGCAACTCAACTCCGTGAACGGCATCATGACCGGCTTGCTGGCCGGCCTCGGTTGCACACTGGCGCCCCATGTTTTTGTTTCTGAGGATCTGAATGCCGGTACCTTACATGCCCGCCCCATTGTCGGACCGACCTTAAGCCGCCGTCTTTACATAGGACATCGGAAAGATCAGCCTTCAACACGTCTCTCAGAAGCAATGACCTCTCTCCTGCTTGATCTGATCAGGAGAGAGGTCACAGCAAATCGGTGGCAAGCCGAAATCATCTAGCTTCAAGTCACATTAAAGCTTCTCTGCTGGTGTTACCTTAAAAAATCTGCGGGCAGAGGCGATCACGGGTTTTCCACTGACGGCTGCAGCGTGCAATTTACACTGAATGTTCCGGGACAATTTGACCGGTAGGGTAAGAACGCGACCACCCTTATATGCGTTGCCAACCAACTGACTTTTCAAGGCTCCTTTCCATTGTAGATTACCGCTGCAATAAAGTTCATATTTAATGTGACCACCAACATTGGATGTCATTTCAAACCAGACGGTGGCATTGCGAGGTTTCGTGCCTGCTTTCTTGTCTTTATCCATAACGGCCAGCCGACCTGTTACCTTACGCAGCAGACTGCCCTCTTCGCCTTTTGGGATAGGTTTCCAGCCGCCGCCTGGAATATGTCCAACCGCCTTACCGGCTCGTACTTTGAAGCCTTTGCTTCTGGAGGCAAGTGTCCTGTTTCCACTGGTCAACGTGCAAGCAATCGTCTCGCTGTTCTTAACGCGGATTGAATGAGAAGCCATGGACACATATTTGCCAACCCCTTGTTTTACAGGCGTTAGCTTACCATGCCATGTGCGGCTCTTACCGGAACATGTCAGACGGTATTTTGCATAGCTTCCTTTATTGGCAATCATTTTGACGAGAACTGAGATCGTCCGTTCTTTTTCGCCCTTGCTTTTATGAGGATCAACAAAGCCGATCTCACCGGAAACTTTCAAGGGTCCTTGAATGACTTCATTATTCGGGTCGGGTTTATCGGTCTGCGCCCAGCCTCCACCGCCGGGGGCAGAACATTTCAGAGGCAGTTCTTTCCAGGGAACTTCCTTGGAAGCAGGCAAAGTCTCCAGTTTCGCTTTCAAAATCGAGTTTTTGGAAACCGAGACCCATTTTTTGATTTCGGCCTCGTAAATGCCAGGTCCTTTAAATTTGGATTGCGCATCAATAAAGGCGATTTCCGTTGGTTGGTTGCCGACTTTGGTGGTCAGTTTGAATTTGACCGGACCTTTCCGATTAGTGGCGGCCCGCATCAGGACCCGCCCCTGCTTGCATTCAACACCGGCTTTAGGATTGGCTGCCGCATCAGAAAAAGTCGACAGGAACATCTTAAGGTCCGTCACTTTGAGCGGTCCAAGATCTGCGGCCAGGTCATCAGATGCCGGTTTTTTATGCGCGACACACTCTACTTTCAGCCTGATCTGGTCATACCGAAAATGAGATATCTGCATGGCGCCGAACTGAGTGGACATATTCGATAGTCTGCCATAATTTTTATATGTTTCAGCCCCCATAGTGAACATCAGATCCTGATCGAATTTACGTGTTTTTGAAACGCCGGTATTTCCCTGCGCTGCATTACATTGTTGAATGATCCACTTTCCGTAAGTGTTGCTCTTACTGCCATTAATTTGAGCATGCATGAGTTTTGTCGCGCCAAATCGAAGCTTGCCGGAACCTTTATAATCCCGCACCTTCATAGCTTTGTGCAAGAGCTGTGCGCTGGTTTCGTTCTTGGCTCCTCCCGGACCAAGGGTCACCTCTCCACAGGAAGTCGCAGTACACATTCCTGCAAAGAGAACGATTTCTTCAACAAATCCCGGCCATTTGGTATCTATAGCGGCGTCATACCGTATGTCTATGGAACCGGGCTGCAGGGTATCCCAGTTCTTTCCGTCACTGGATGTGACCCGAATAACCGGGTCGTTTCGCTCCTGAACGGAGAAAGTGAACGAATTTACTTTTGCAGGCTCACTGGCTGCATAGCTGTCTACAGGAAAAGAAGCGGCTAAGGTAAAAAAGGCGAGCGCTGCCATCCTGGATGTTACAGCTCTCCTGTATTTATATTTATCAAGCGTCATGATCTAACCTCTTGGTTTATCAAATTCGTGAAAATTCGTAACCGCACATCCCAGGTCAGATTTGCCTTATGAAAACTTCAAAGACACACCTGTACTGAAACATACTTTGTTAGATTCCGCCGACGCAGTATCCCTATACTTCGGTAGTTCGGAACATTGATATGTCGGATTGAAAGTCTGTTCGGTTCAAATTTTCCAGATACTCTCGAAGGACCAGATCTCCCTCTTTGGGATGGCACCGCATGGAGAGAACCAACAAAAGGGAGTATGTGGTCCTTTCCGGGATACATGCGGCACCAACCGAAAGAGCGGTATCACCGTTAAAAAGTCTCCCGGACTGGCGTGAGGGTGCCAATCCGGGAGGTTACGCTGACCCCCAATCCAAAGACGCAGTGATTGACACAGCGCCCCTGAGTCAACGTAAATGAATGCCTGCTTTACGCCGCCGCAATGCCCTCCACTTCAACAAACCAGTCAGGCGACACTAGGCTGGCAACAAACAAAGTGGTGATCGCAGGACGGACGTTCGGAAGCAGTTCCATTCGCAATTTGACAAGCATGTCCATATCTTCTGGCCGGGTTAGGAAGAAGCCGAGTTTGACAAGATCCGTAATCTCCATATCAGCAGATTTCAGAACGGATATGAGATTGCCAATCGCCTGACGGCACTGACTTTCAAAATCCGGCATCACGACACCATCCTGCGTCACACCAACCTGACCGGAAATGAACAGTGACCGACCACTGTGCGGCACCTCGACACCATGGGTATAAATGCTGTGAAATGGCTCAAGGACCGGATGTGGGTCATGTCTTTTTGCAAGCTTCATAACCTATCCTTAGAACATTATGTTAAAACGACGCCACGTTTCCATTGCTGGCAAGGCATCAATCATTCCTATGTCTCTCTTTAAATGATCCGGCCAATAGCGCCATTCAGCAGAGATAGGTTTTTGGGGTCTGTTATATTTCCCGATTTTGGTAATTTTACCTTCTGGCAAGATATTTTTCCTTAAAAACAGGGTAATATCATTTATAGTAGACATAATCTCAAATCACTTTATCGCTTTCAATTTCCTGAAAGATGATAATATTTCGTCGATATCACCAATCAAAATTCAGACACAAGGCATAAGGAATTTTTATGTATGTACCGCTCATATTTAACGCCGCTATCTGCAGTAAGGGCATTTGAAGCCGCAGCAAGGCACCAAAATTTTACGGCCGCCGCGGAAGAATTGGGGATGACCCAGGCGGCAGTCAGTTATCAGATAAAAATCCTGGAAGATCGCATCGGCGCACCGCTCTTCACACGAAAGGCTCGCGGTGTTCAACTCTCTCAGGCAGGCAGCTTGTTTGCCAGCAAAGCAACGGACGCTCTCGATATTTTGAGTGATGCTTTTGCCCAGGCCAAAGGACATACCGAGGAAACATTGGCGATTAGCGCCGCCATCACCTTCGGTACAAGTCTTCTGGCGCAAAGAATTGGTAAATTCCAGATCGAAAATCCGTCGATTAGTGTTCGCATTGACGTCAGTCAGGCACTAACCGATTTCGAGACGGATGGTATTGATATTGCTGTTCGTGTCGGCAGAGGGAACTGGCCCAACCTAACCTCCCAATTGCTGATGCCGGTCACTTTTACACCCATGTTAAGCCCCGCCCTGGCGGAAGAAATTGGCGGCATTAAACACCCAACCGACCTCCTGAAATTACCAGTGATCGAACTGGGAGACCCCTGGTGGCGGCAATGGTTCCGCAAAGCCGGTGTTGAAGAACTGGATGTATCCAACCGGCAAAAACTGGAACTTGGCTCCCAGATCCTGGAAGCAACAGCAGCAGTTGCCGGACAGGGTGTCGGCATCCTCACCCCGGCCCTGTATCGAAACGAACTGGCCCGCGGACAGCTATACCAACCCTTTGATCTGGTCTGCGACGACGGAACCGGCTACTGGCTTGTCTATCCCGAAAACCGCAAAAATCTGCCAAAAATAAAGGCTTTTGAAAAATGGCTAAAGTCAGAAATTTTGGAATTTCAGGAAGCCGCACTCTAATGGATTGTAGAATTACCCAGACTTCTTTTCCATAATAACAAGAATATCAAACCTGGAGGAAAATGTGTCCGGCGAAAACTATGATGAGGGAATAGAACGCATTCACCTGTCCGGAGCGTCTCAGGACACCCATCAGCAATATTTAAGGCAAAGGCAGCGTAAGCGGCTGAAAGAAAGACTATTTGGTCTTATCGCTGCGTTACTGATAGTTGGTATCGGCTATGGATCGATTTGGTACCATTCCCGTAATCAGGATACGGCCCTTCAACTTCTGGCGAAAATATCCTTTTATCTTGAACAGGAAAAGTATAACCAGGCGCTGCAAACAGCAGAAGCCATTATTGATACTGACAGTTTTGAATGGCACGGATATTTTTATAAAACGGTCTCTCTTATATATTTAAACCGTCCAAAAGAAGCCAAGCAACTTTCAGAGGCAACATATCAGACCTACAGCAAACCGTATTTGCCCCTTCACTTTCATCCGGTGCTGATTTTTACTCTCGAAGATGAACTGGGTTATGAGAAAATCAAAACCCATTTTATGAAGCTTGAGAATACATTCGGTAAATCAGAAATTATCTCCCGCTACCTTAGTGAAGGAAAAATCTGTTATCCTAAGCAAGCAATCCTCGAACCGGATTTTGGGAAAGCAACAGTTCCGGATCTGGTGTGTTTTTCTGAACAAGTTGTCGAGGCGTATAGAACCAGCCGCAAGCAGTAATCCACCTGCCATTCGGCCTGCGAATTTGCTTAAGCCAGAAAAACCATAATAATCAGGGCGTTTGCAAGAACTAATACGACAGATGCTGCAATGGTCCACCGTAGTTCTTTTTTTGCTTTCGGTTTTAAAGAGAAGGACATTAGAAAAGCCGCAAAGGCTAACATAAGGCAAGCAGCACCGATATATGTATGGATCCCTGCCAAACCGGGGTACCCATATAGCTCAACATTGTCAGAAGTGAAGTAGAGATACCAAAAATTTAGGACATTCCATAGGGAAAGAGCAAAAATGAGGAAAGCAAAGGTCCGAAAGAGCCAGCTTATTGTCAGGTTTATTGCATTATCCATAATGACTTCACACCAATTTTCTCATGCGACAGAAGTTCAGGTCTGACCTGTAAGGCAATATTTGATCTACAAACTTTTCCCTCCAGATGTCTTTTCCTTTGATCAATGTGTCGAACCGGAATCGTAAATGGTTCATATAGCTGAGATAGTTATCCATCCGGATAATGTGCCTACCGATCTTCTTGCCAATGACATGCCGGAATGTCATCCTCTTGAAAAAACCAGGAGGAGGAAACGGGATGCTGACAGGGCGATGCTATTGCGGTGAATTACGGTACAAAGCCGAAGGTGATCCGGTTACCAGAGGGAACTGTCATTGCCGGGAATGTCAGTATATTTCCGGCGGTCAGCCAAATGCTTTTATGGTAATGTCTGATGCAGGATTTAAGTATACGAAGGGCACACCGAAAACCTTTACAAGATCCGATCTGGAAAAACCGCGGACGCGGGAATTTTGCGGTAATTGTGGGACCCACATCCTTACAAGGTCAGAATTCCGGCCCGGTGCTGTGGTCCTGAAGGTGGGGACGCTGGATGATCCGTCTGTTTTCAGTAAACCGGATATGGCAATTTTCACGATTGACAAGCAGTCCTTCCACCATCTCCACGATGACGTTCCCTCGTTCGAGAGAATGCCCGGATAAGCTACTTCCGACCAGGATGATTGATCACATTTAACGCAACGGCAGGGTGATCACTCAAATTCCTGTAGCCATGAGGCCGATCCGCCTGAAAACGAAGGGACTGGCCTTTTTTCAGTCGATGCCAGACATCTTCTGACAGGACTTCCATCTCGCCCTCAAAGACTGTGACATACTCAATCACGCCCCGTTTATGAGGGATAGACAGTCGATCATAACCGGGTGGCAGCGTAATCTCGAAATATTCAAACGCGACCATAGGATCGTATGGAAAAAGTGATGATACCAACATAGTGTCATCAGCAATTTTCTGACGCAATTCATTAGCGTCCCTAAAGAGCGTCACTGGCTGGTCATGCTCCTTCGGTATCTTCTCCAGCAAGGAAGACAGGGAAATATTGAACCCTTTTACGATCTTCCAGAGGGTCGCAATCGTCGGGCTGGATTCTCCCCGCTCTATCTGCCCCAACATGGCTTTACTAACGCCGGTTTCCGCGGATGCGCGATCCAGACTCCACCCGTTTTTATGCCGGAACCATTTTACATTCCTGGCAATCTGTTCGCTCGGATTATCCACAACCACCTCAGAAAAAACTTGTGCGCTATAACGCACATCTGATATCACAACAAGTGGACGTTATAACGCACATTGAGGCAGGACGTCCAGAACGGACGCCATAACGCACAACCTTAATCGACTGGAAGAACCATGCTGAGCTTCTTTTCGCCCTCTTATATTTCTGCCGGATTCGTCTCAATCCTGGTTGGCTACACCAGTGCGGCTGCCATTGTCTTTCAGGCGACCAGTGCCGGTGGAGCTTCTCCTGAGGAAATCGGATCCTGGATGTGGGCGCTCGGTATCGGTATGGGCCTGAGCAGTATTTTTCTCTCTCTAAAATACAAAGCTCCTGTCATAACAGCCTGGTCAACACCGGGGGCCGCCCTCCTGGTGACAAGCTTGCCGGGCATTCCCATGGCAGAGGCGGTAGGTGCCTTCCTCTTCTGCTCGCTGCTCCTGACCCTGTGCGGGGTAACCGGCTGGTTTGAAAAGATCATGAGCTATGTGCCGGGCTCCCTGGCTGCTGCCATGCTGGCAGGCGTCTTGTTACGCTTCGGTCTTAACACCTTTATCGCCATGGAAAGCCAGTTTGCCATGGTCTTCCTGATGCTTCTCACCTATATCGGCGGAAAACTGTTCCTGCCCCGATATGTGATCCCACTGACTTTTCTTGCCGGTATTGCCTATACGGCGTATTTTGGTCTTTTTCAGTCAGCTCAGCTTTCCCTGTCCCTGACACAGCCAATCCTGACCATGCCGGAATTTACCCTTTCAACCCTGATCGGAATCGGCATTCCCTTGTTTACGGTGACGATGGCATCCCAGAATGTTCCGGGGCTCGCCGTATTACGAGCCCATGGTTACAAGACACCGGCCTCACCGCTCATCAGCTGGACTGGGATAACCGGTCTGATCATGGCGCCCTTTGGCGGCTTTGCATACAATCTGGCCGCCATCACAGCGGCCATCTGTATGGGGAATGTGGTAGACCCTGATCCGGGAAAACGATACAAAGCGGCCATTTGGGCGGGGATTTTCTATCTTCTCCTCGGTTTATTGGGAGGCGCTGTCGCCAGCCTGTTCACCCTGTTTCCAAAAGCACTGATCATGGCCATTGCCGGTCTCGCTTTACTCGGCACCATCGGTAGCAGCCTGAAAACTGCCATGGATGCTGAAGAAGAAAGGGAAGCCGCCATGATTACCTTTGCCATAACCGCTTCGGGGACCTCCCTGCTCGCCATTGGCGCGCCCTTCTGGGCACTAATCGTGGGATTGGCAGTGCATTATGCTTCAGGCACATACCGCAGATATCACGCTGCAAAATCCGGATCTGCCGCCTGACTCGCATGACCGGCATCCAATTCTTTGATTTTGGGATAGAGAACGGCCATATCCTCAAGAATATCCGCAATGGGCGGATCTTCAAATATCCCCCTGTCCTTCACATATTCCATATGTTGACGCTTTTCGGCATCATATTCATGGAACAAGGCGTCCGCTGTACCATCAAATTCGATAGCCTGTACCCCGAACCGCTCGCAAAGCTCCCGATTGAAGGTCGGTGTTACCTTAAAAACCTGCCCCTCTAGCTTCAAGGCCACATAACCATGGTAGGAAAACAGATCCGTTTCCATAAGCGCGGCCAGCTTTGGTGAATTCAAGTGATTTTGCACATCTGCAAAACCCACCGCCGCCGGAACACCGACAGCCCTCAATAAAGCCGTCAGCAAAATGGCTTTTGGAACACAATAGGCCTCCGGCAATGTCGCGACATGGCTGGCTTTATAGGTTTGAGACCGAAAAGACATCTGATAGGGATCATAACGGACATCATCCCGAACGGCATTGAACAGCAGGATCGCCTTCTCGGTCTTTGAAGCCGCCTCCCGACCTACCAAAACCTTCTGCAAAAAGGCTTCCACTTCAGATGCCTGGCAATCAATATAGGCGGTTTCATCCGTCCAGCTATCAGGGAGATTGCAAGCTTCCAGACCGGTTATGTCTTTCATTATTCATCCAGTATTTTCTAACAGACCTTAGAAAGTATAAAGCCTCATTTCACCTGTCAATCGGATCGGATTATCGATTACCTTTTAACTTGAAGCAGGTCCGAAAGCATATTCTCCGCCCTTCTCCAGTGCTCTCAGATAAGCAGGCCTCTCCTGAATCCGCCTTACAAAACCGGACAGATTGGGCAGAATGTCCAGTCCGCCTCGCGCGCCGGCCGCCTCCAATGGGAAAGACATCATGATATCCGCGCCCGTCAGATCGTTTCCGACAAAGAATTCCCGATCTGCCATATGATTATTCATGAAGGAAAAATGATTGATGGTTTCGCCATTAATCCGGGCCTCCATCATATCGGATGTGGCTCCCAGCCGCTGGGAATAAAGGCGCATTAACAACGGTAGCATGGCGGACCCTTCCGCATAATGCAGCCATTCCACATAGTGAGCATAATCCGCCGTTCCAATGTCCGGCGCCAGCCGCCCCTCTCCATAAGTACGGATCACATACTCAACAATTGCACCGGATTCATGTAGCTTCAGACCGGCATCCTCGATAACCGGTGACTTGCCTAAAGGATGCACAGCCTCTAGTTCCGGTGGAGCCAGATTGGTTGTCCCGTCCCGTTCATAGCGAAGAACCTCATAGTCGAGCTCAAGCTCCTCCAGCAGCCAGAGGATCCGTTGCGAACGGGAATTGTTAAGATGGTGGACCTTGATCACGGCTTTTTCCTTCTAATCTTCTTTTATGGATGAACGAGAAAGACCGGAAGAGTTTCCTCCTCCAATCCGTTTTTTTTAACTTCCCAGCGCTTTGATGAAAGCCGGCCGTCCTTTGATGCGCTCAATATAAGCCTTTAGGTTGGGATGATTGTCCGTAACCAGCTTAAGACGACCACAAACCACCATGGCATGCCCCAGCATAATATCCGCACCGCTGAAATCACCGATCAGATAGTCCTTGTCAGCAACCTGAGCCTCAATGGGAACCAGTACTTTGCCGGCCAGTCGCTGCGCCATGTCCAGCATTTCCTGATTACGCCGCTCGGGCGGCAGCAAAATTGTATGGGTGACGATGGTATTGATCGGCGGCATCATGGTGCCTTCGGCATAGTGAAACCACTGCAGATACTGAGGGAAAAGCGGCGACGCCTCATCCGGGCGCAGGGTCCCGTCTCCATAACGGCTCAACAGATATTCGGCAATCGCACCTGATTCAAACAGGCGTGTCTCCCCATCATCCAGAACCGGAACCCGTCCCAGGGGATGCCGGGCCTTATGCTCATCTGTTTTCAGGTCTTTCGGATGGAAAGCCATACTGTTGAGTTCATATTCAAGCCCCATTTCTTCGAGTAACCACAGGATACGATCCGCACGGCTGCCCGGAGCATGATGAAGTGTCAGCATTTTCCTCTTCCTTTTTCTTTTTGTTATAAAACCAGATCCTGACCTTAGCCTAGCGGATTATCCCGCATAAAGTCGATCATGACCTCGGCTATTTTCGGTCCCTGATCTTCTTGCAGAAAATGACCGCCCTGCTCGATCGTTACATGCTTTTGCCCTTTGGTTCCCGGGATGAGCTTCTGAAGGATTTTGTCACCGCCTGCCGTTATGGGATCGGAATCACTGAATGTGGTCAGGAAGGGCTTGTCCCATTGTTTGAGAATTTCCCAGGCATCCCGGTTCGGCTGGGATTCCGGATTATCGGACGAGGAAGGGACAAGTAACGGGAACTGACGAGCCCCCTCTTTGTAGCTTTCATCCGGATAGGGTGCATCATAGCCTGCAATGACATCGTCTGCGGTCTCGGTGACCGTCGCCCCTTTGATAATGCCGCCCGCCGGAAACTCGGGAACTTTCTGGCTGAACTCCTGCCATTTGAAGAAGGCGTCTGACGGTTTCTGGTCACCGGTCGGCAGGAAGGTATTACCAGCAACAACCCGGGCAAATTTATCCGACCTTGCTGCAACGAGACGAAGACCAATCAGTCCTCCCCAATCCTGGCAGAACAGCGTGACGTCTGAAATATCCAGCTTGTCAAAAATCTCCAGCATCCAGGAAACATGCCTTGCATAAGTATAGTCATTTCGATCCGCCGGTTTGTCGGACCGGCCAAAACCCGGAAGATCCGGTGCTATACACCGATATCCGGCTCCAGCCAGAACAGGGATCATGGTGCGATAGAGATAGCTCCAGGAAGGCTCCCCGTGCAGAAGCAGAACAACCTCACCCTCGCGCGGCCCCTCATCCACGTAGTGAATACGAAGATTTCCGCCCTCCGTATCATCAACCTCAAGATAGTGAGGATCAAAATTGTAACCGCTTAGATTCTCAAATCTCTCGTCGGGTGTTCTCAATATTTTCATTGTCTTTTTCTCCCCATTTTAGAACGGAAATTTTAAAACCAGCCAAAAAAAATCAGTCCAATAATGCAGACACAAATTTCAGGGTATCTGAGTGCCATGCCGTACTCTTATCTGACCGCAGGCGAACCAGCAGGCCGGAGAGCAGCATCCCCAAATGCCGGGCCAGAACGACCGGATCCGTCTTCGTCGTTATTTCCCCGCTTTTCAGGCCGCGCTCCAGAGTTGCGAGGAGAGCTCTGTTCACCTTTTTCTGTGCTGTTTTCATTTTTTCATGAACCTGGCCGGAATGATGTTCTCCCTCAATACCGGTATTGACCAGCAGACATCCCATAACCCTTATTTTTTCAGGGTTATTCATACTATCCGCAAAAAAATCAACAATGCCCTGGCGCGGATTTTCATGTCCCAGAAACACGTCAATGCGTCGCTGGATAACGGTATCCACGTAAAAGTCGAAGGATTTTTCAAATAAGCCGTCTTTATTGCCAAAGCTGTTATAGATACTGCCGGTACTGAGACCTGTTGCTTTTTCAAGATCGCGCATGCTGGTTGCCGCATACCCCTGTTTCCAGAAGCAGCGCATAGCGTTTCCAAGCACTTTCTTTTCTTCAAATTCGATCGGACGGACCACGTTCTCTCGCCTGTTTTATTTTAGAACAAGTGTTTCAAAACAAATCCGGCAAGTCAATGGGATTTTTAGGCCGTTATATATCGAGCTCCAGATCTTCAGTTCCAGCGACCGGCCTTGCACAACAAATCAATGCCTGCCCCGCCTCAACGTCGGCTGTGATCGCTTCAGGATACGTAATCCCTCCGGCTTTAACGGTCACCGCACAACTACCGCAGCTACCGCCGCGACAACCGAAGGCGGGCGACAAACCATGGCGTTCGGCGAAATCAAGAAGCGAACCATCTTTTACAGTCCAGAGATGGGAACTGCCGGAGCTTGCGAAGGTTACCATCGCCTCCCCGACCTTTTCCTCTTTTTCGCGGATAAGAGACGACGGGCCAAAAGCTTCCGCATGAATATCGGCATCCGGGACATTCAAAGCCCGCAAGTGATTATAAGCCGACTGCATAAATCCGGCAGGACCGCAGAGATAAACATCAAAATCTCCGTCCGGCAGAAACTGTTCGAGAGTATCGGCATTTAAATGTCCAGCCCCCTGGAAATCCACGCCTTGCCTTTCTGACTCCGCCGGCCTGGAGAGCAAGGACGCATAGCGAACCAGGCCTTGCGTGCCTTTTGTCAGCTCGAGAGCATCATCGTAAAAAGCTCTTTCCAACGATGTACGGGCAACATGGAGGAGCGTTACCGATTTCAGTTTTCTTAAACGAAAGCCATCCTGAACGACCTGACGCATCATGGATATCATGGGCGTAATACCGACGCCACCAGCGACAAGCAGCGCAGG
This sequence comes from Alphaproteobacteria bacterium UBA6062, assembly GCA_002428885.1. Lineage (GTDB taxonomy): Bacteria > Pseudomonadota > Alphaproteobacteria > Sneathiellales > Sneathiellaceae > Sneathiella. The sequence goes on along the minus strand of DIYE01000260.1, from coordinate 502 downwards.
CCGTTCCGGATTCGGGTCGATATGGAACCGTCCCCTTGGCCCCCTTGCCTCGATCACATCTCCAACCTGAAGCCGATCGTGAAGATAACCGGAGACAAGTCCATCCTTTTTCACCGAAATCCGATAACTTTGATCCAGAGGCGCAGAAGAAATCGTATAGGTTCGCGTCAGAACATTACCCTCTTCTCCGGCCGGAACACGGATCGGCAAAAACTGTCCTGCCCTGAAGGGAAGGGTCGTCCCCTCCTGCTTTGGAGAGAGATAGAAGGATTTTATAACACTGCTTTCCTGAACGATATCGACGACCTCAAAAGATCGCCATTCATTTCGGGTAGCTTCCGCGGTTTCAATTCTCGCCGCCTCCTGCCAGGTGCCCGTCAGTTGCGAATTCAAGGAAGGCTCGCCCCCTTCCCATTTCAGGGGGAGCGCCTTTTCCAACAACAAACCTTCCTTCAGGGTAAAGCGCCATCCTCGCTCCGCCCCTTTCAGGTGACGAAACGGC
>DIYE01000309.1 GCA_002428885.1 Alphaproteobacteria bacterium UBA6062 | reverse complement strand
GCAGATGGTGACAGGTATCATTGATGGCAGCGGTGCTCTTACGGTTGCTAATACGAAAGGGGTGACCTTCAATAGCAAAATTGGTGATGTGGCGCCTGTTGATGCCGTTACCGTTGGAGCCACTCACAAAGCCACTTTCAATCAAACGGTCGAGGCTGCATCGATAGATCTGAACGGTATTATCCATGTTGAGGATGCCATTACGCTAAGCGGGGATCTTAATCTGGCAAATGGTGCAAAGATATTTGTGGGGAATGGCATTACTGCGGGTGAAACAGTTTTTACCGTTAATGATGTTGTTTCAACGGGGACGACAGACATTATTGCACCTGCCAGTTTTACGACAGGAACCATCGTCCTGGCCGACAGTACTCTTGATGCGTCTGGTGATATTGCGAATTTGTCGGTCATGGATACGGCCCTGGCCACTTATTCCATCGTTGCCAATGGTAATGATATTGAGCTTGTGGCGGCGGCAAAAACAGCGGCACAAACAACAACTGAACTTGGTATCTCTGACGATCAGACAAAAGGTCTTACAAATGCAACCCTTGCTGTTGCGACCGGGGATACAGATGGTCAGGCTGCTTTGACTACGGCCCTTGTGGCCGGAGGGGCGACAGCGACAAATGCGGCGAAGCAGGTTGCGGTTCAGGCGGAGATCCTCTCAGCAGCATCTGTTGCGGCGATACAAACGGGTGCCCGTGCCATTGGTCTTTCTTCTGAGCGGCTAGCCAGCCTGAGAAACGGAAAGCAGTATGAAGGGCTTGCAGAAAGCGGTTTCTCAACGGGCGGCTCCGGCTTAAGCAGCGCGGTTTGGATGCAGGCTTTCGGTAATTATATCGATCAGGACAGCGATGGCGGTGTTGATGGATTTAACGCCAGAACCTATGGCCTTGCGGTTGGTATTGATACAGAGGTTTCTTCGAATATTCGCCTGGGTGCGTCCTTTGCTTACGGCAACACGGATGTTGATGGTGATGGTGCCGGCAATGCCAGTATTGATACGGATAGTTATCAGGTCACTGTGTATGCAGATTATACGGCAGAAAGTTTCTATATCGAAGGTATGCTGGGCTACGCCCACAATAACAATGATACAAGCCGGGTTGTGAACTTTGGTGGTTTGGATCGGGTTGCTGAGGGCGACTATAATTCTGATCAGTTTATGGTCAGCATTGGCGGTGGTGTTCCTATCCAGCTAAGAGGGACGGCTTATTTCACGCCTATGGCAAAGCTGGCCTGGACGCGGGTTTCTTCCGACAGCTATACGGAAACCGGCGGCGGCGGGTTTAGCCAGAATATTAATCCGGATGATGTGGATGCGGTGATTGGCTCTCTGGGCGGTAAGCTGCATACCAAGATCAAAGCTGATGGCGGGTTTGTGGTACCGTCCTTGACGGCTGGGGTCAGCTATGACTTTGCTGACGACAATGCGACAGCAACAGCCAGCTATACGGGAGGCGGTGCCGCCTTTAACGTAACGGGAACAGATGTTGACCAGTTTGCAGGCAATGTCGGTCTCGGTCTCGCCTATGAGGCTGCAAGCTGGTCTATCGGTGCGAATTATGATGCTGAGCTTAAGTCTAATTCCGTTGGACATTCAGGCCGCATCGAAGCACGGATCAAATTCTGATATCAGAAAATCTGATGTCTTTAATGAGGCCCCGGAAGGAAACTCTCGGGGCCTTTCTTTTTGTGATACTGTCTTCACATCACAAGGCGCTCCAGATCTTTAGAAAATGACCATGACGACATACGATTCCATTCCCTATCCCAGCCATTGTTATCAGCAGTCCAGCCCGGCCTCGCTCTCTGCCATTGCTAACTTGTTTGGCTTATCACCTGTAAAACCGGAAAAGGCACGTGTTCTGGAAATCGGTTGTGCGTCTGGCGGAAATATTATTCCGCTGGCAAGCCGCTTCTCTAATGCCCGGTTTCTAGGAGTGGATTTGTCTGAAAAACAAATTGAGGTCGGACAGCAGAGAGTAGATGCCCTTAACTTGAAGAATATTGAGCTGGTCGCTGAGTCTATTCTTGACCTTGATTTGAAGGATGAAGCTTTTGACTACATTATAGCCCACGGTATTTATTCATGGGTTCCGGAAGATGTGCAGAACAGGCTGTTACAGATTTGCGGAGATCATCTCAGCGACACCGGTGTTGCCTATATCAGCTATAATACCTTGCCGGGCTGGAATGCTCTTAAAACCGTCAGGGATATGATGTTGTATCATAGCGGAAATTTTGACGACCCTGCCCAGAAAGTCCTTGAAGCGCGTAAGATGCTGAATTTTATCGCTCAGAATATCAAATCGGACGGCGGGGCTTACAAAGAATTGCTGGAATCTGAAATAAAGACGTTGCAGCAAGTCGATGATAATTACTTGCTGCATGATCATCTGGAAGTCGTTAATCACCCCTGTTATTTCAATGAATTTATGACATCAGCGTCAAGGCATGGTCTCGTATATCTGGGCGATTCCGATTTGGCGTCTATGTATCTTGGTAATCACGAGAAAGGCGCTGTTGAAACACTTGGAGCGCTGAATGATGTTATCCGGCAAGAGCAGTATCTGGATTACATAACGAACCGTCGGTTTCGAATGACGGTCCTTTGCAAAAATGGAAATGTCTTCCATAGAACACTGACGGATGACAGCCTTGCAGGCTTGTATATTGTCCCTAGTTATGTCCTTGCTGAGAATGTCTCGGTCGCCTCAAATACGGACATTACCGCGTTGAAGTTGAAAAGCGTTAAAAAACCGGAGAATAACGCGGATTTGACCGGAAATATTACCTGTCTTTGTTATCTGGAAATCCTGAAAGCAGCGCCTTTGCTTTTGACGTTTGAAGAGATTGTTGAGAGAGTTGCAACAATCCTTAAAGAAACGGACAAAGCCGTTATTCGGAAAGAATTTGCCTCTGTCGCGTTTAAAATGCTGTTTAAAAATATGATCGGCCTGTCTTCATCAGGAGCGGGGTGTGTGACACATGTCAGTGAGAAGCCTGAAGTCTTTCCCGCGGCGCGTCAGCAGGGCTTGTCGGAAAGCCTGGTTGCCAATACACGTCATGAAGCAGTGCGCTTGAGAAATGATCAACGGGTAGTGATGCAGTATGTGAATGGTTCCAATTCTCTGAATGATATCGTTGAGTGTGTCAAAGGACATATTGAAAAAGGTGAATTGTCGTTAAAAGCAAATGATAAAGCGGTTGATCTTTCCAACCCCCAAGCCGCTGGACTTATGAAATCCTATGTAGAGCGGCTGTTGGTGGAGTTTGCCCGCAATGCAATGCTGACGGCATAGGGTTTTACTCCCTGTAGTTAAAGAGCGCTGATATGTTGATGAGAACCATAATCTGTTGCCTATTGTTTGGGATGGCAGGTTGTGGTGCGTCTCCTGAACACAGACTTGAAACACTGCAATATGAAGCGAAAGATACGGGGTTAAAGCCGTTTTTTTTGGAAACGCCTCAATTCAAACTGTTCGGTCACTCAAGAGTATCAAACTCTCATGATCCGATTGTTGTCTATATTGAGGGAGATGGTTTTTCCTGGATTGACCGGTATACAGTCTCTCCTAACCCGACCCCGAGGAATCCGGTTGGCTTTAAACTTGCCGCGATGGATAATAGTCCGAATCTTGTTTATCTTGCCCGGCCTTGTCAGTATGTCCCGCTTGAAACGCAACCGAATTGTAATCGGAAATACTGGACCAGCCATCGTTTCTCCAGAGAAGTGATAATCAGCTATTCCAGAGCGCTAGACCGACTAAGAGCGATGTTTGGAAACCCTTCTTTTCATCTGGTCGGGTTTTCAGGAGGAGCCGCGATCGCTGCGATTTTGGCTGCCAA
>DIYE01000337.1 GCA_002428885.1 Alphaproteobacteria bacterium UBA6062 | reverse complement strand
TTAAGTCGCTGTCGATCCCGACCCTGGTGGCCGGCGGGGAATATGACGGTGTCGCTCCGCCCGTTAATCAACAGGCGCTCGCAGATGTTATTCCAGATACCCGCCTGCAGATTTTCAAAGGAGGCCACATGTTTATGAAAGAAGATCCGGAGGCCTGGCCGTCAATTCTCGATTTCCTGAAAGCAGCCTGATATGGGAAACGTCAGAAACATTCTCTTTATCATGTGCGATCAGCTTCGTGCCGATTACCTGGCCTGCAATGGGCATCCAACCATCCGGACACCGAATATAGATGCGCTGGCATCCCGCGGCGTTAATTTCAGCCGGGCCTATGTCCAGGCGCCCGTTTGCGGCTCTTCCCGGATGTGCTTCTATACCGGGCGTTATATGTTCACGCATGGAGCCACCTATAACGGCGTTCCCCTGAATATCGGGCAGCCAACCCTCGGCGATCATATGAGAGAGCTCGGCATTGCCACCGGATTAATCGGCAAAACTCACATGAGTGCCGATCGTATGAATATAGCCCGCCTGGGTATCGATCCGCTTTCCAAAAACGGGGTCCTTGCGTCCCAGTGCGGGTTTGAACCCTGGGAGCGGGATGACGGGCTGCATCCCGATGCCCTTACGGACCCTAATCTCTCTTATAACACCTATCTCCGGGAGCAGGGTTATGAAGGGGATAATCCCTGGCATACAACGGCCAATTCCGGACGTGATGAAAATGGAGATCTGCAAAGCGGCTGGTTCCTGAGAAATGCTCATTTAGAAGCCGAAGTGAAGGCGGAACATTCCGAAACCGCCTATATGACTGATCGGGCCATGCAGACCATCGATGCTTTTGGCGACACTCCCTGGTGCCTGCATTTAAGCTATATCAAACCTCACTGGCCTTATATTGCCCCCGCCCCTTACCACAACATGTATAATGCAGAAGATGTCCAGCCTGCCAATCGTGCGGAGACAGAGAAGAAGACCCCTCATCCGGTCGTTGAAGCCTTTATGGGTCATGAAGAAAGCCAGTCTTTCTCTGATGAGGACAAGCGCCGCCACGTTATCCCCGCCTATATGGGACTGATCACAGAAATCGATGACAATATCGGGCGGTTGATGACATTTCTGGAAAAGCAGGGTCGGCTTGATGACACCATGATTGTCTTCACCAGCGACCACGGGGATTACCTCGGAGACCACTGGCTCGGCGAGAAAGAACTGTTCCATGAAGAGAGCGTGCGCGTTCCGATGATTGTCGTTAATCCCGACGAACGCGCCGATGCTACGAGAGGAACAACCGACCCGAGGCTGGTGGAAAGTATTGATCTCGTTCCAACCTTTATCGAGGCGACAGGCGGTGATCCGAAACCACATCTTCTTGAGGGGCGCTCTCTGGTCCCGCTTCTCACGAATGATCCGGATATCGACTGGCGGAAAGCGGTGTTTAGCGAAGTGGATTATGCCTGGCGGGGTGCCCGATTATCCCTCGGTCTCGCCCCGGACCGGACACGGGGCTATATGATCCGTGATGAAAACTGGAAATATGTTTCCTTCGACGGGTTTGCACCGCAATTGTTCAACCTGCAAGACGATCCTTCCGAGCAAATAGATCTTGGACAGGATAATAGTCATGCGACAATTTGCGAGGCGTATGAAAACCGTATCAACCAGTGGATACGGGCCCGCAAAACCCGTTTCACCGTCTCTCATGAAGATATTGAAACAAGAACCGACAACGCACAGGAGCGAGGGATCTATTTTGGTGTCTGGTAACGCAACATGCGCCCTGACCGCGTCCCATATCCTGATAGAGGGTCGCTGGGAAACTGATCGGACCATCCTTCTTGAAAAGAACCGGATCGAAGTCGTCTGTCAAATTGAGGAACTACCCGCTGGTATCGAACAAAAGGACCTTGGGGATGGATATCTTGCACCTGGATATGTGGATCTTCAGGTAAATGGCGGGGGCGGTGTACTGCTGAATGATGAACCGACCGTCGCCGGCCTTCAAACCGTGGCTGAGGCGCACCGGCAGTTTGGTACAACATCTTTCCTGCCCACCCTGATCACCGACGGGTACGATGTCATGCAACGGATGGCCGATGCGATCCGGGAAGCCCGCAGCAGATCCTTACCCGGTATCATCGGTGTGCATTTTGAAGGTCCCTATCTCAACAGGGATCGCAAGGGTGTTCATGACGAAACCCGTATCCGCCGCTTTGAGGAAAAATTCCTGGATCTCCTGAAAGACGGAGACCTCGGCGCAGTATTGATCACGTTGGCACCTGAAAAAGTATCTGGGGACTATATACGGGCTTTGTGCGAAGCCGGTGCCATTGTTTCAGCCGGACATACAACAGCAAGCCTGGAACAGACCCGTGCGGCCATGCAGGCAGGTCTAACCGGCTTTACGCACCTTTATAATGCCATGCCGCCCATGCTGTCACGAGATCCCGGCGTTGTTGGTGCGGCCCTTTCGGAACCGGAGGGGTATTGCGGTATTATTGCCGACGGCTTTCATGTGGACCCGGCTGTTCTGAAGGCGACCATTGCCGCAAAAACAACGGACCGGATCATGCTGGTTACCGATGCAATGCCCGTTGTCGGAAGTGAACAGGACAGTTTCACCCTTTACGGTAACAGGATCACAACAAAAAATGGGCGCTGTACAACAGCGGATGGAACATTGGCAGGCTCTGCCCTTTCCATGGAACAGGCCGTTCTAAACAGCCTTAGGATGCTGGACCAACCTCTTGAAAAGGCTATAAAAATGGCCAGTGAAACCCCCGCACGTTTTCTCGAACTGGAAAACGATATCGGCAGGATAGCGCCTGGATGCCGGGCAGACTTCGTTTTCCTCGCAAAAGACGGCCGCCTTCAGGATGTCATAACGACCCGTTGATCAATCCGACCGAAAACGGACTCTCCCTGACGATCTTTCATTTCCAGGATAACCCGGTCCCCCGACGCCATAAACGGGGTCTGGGCCTTACCCTCATTGATCGTTTCGATCATTCTCAGCTCGGCAAGGCAGGTATAACCACGGCCGCCTTCCCGGACGGTCTTACCGGGCCCGCCCTCCAGCTTGTTGGACACTGTTCCCGACCCGATAATCGTTCCCGCCCCCAGCTTTCTGCTTTTTGCGGCATGTTCGATTAGATCAGCGAAATCGAAAGTCATATCCTCACCGGCTTCGGGATGGCCAAAGGCTTCTCCGTTATAAGTGACCTCCAGCGGAAGATGGACCTTGTTATCCATCCAGGCATCCCCGAGCTCATCCGGCGTCACGGCAACCGGACCAAAGGCACTGGACGGCTTGGAATGAAAGAAACCAAACCCCTTGCCAAGCTCAGGCGGGATCAATCCTCTTAAGGAAACGTCATTAACCAGCATCAGTAGCCGGATCGCACCTGAGGCCCCTTCCCGATTTGTCCCGAGCGGTACATCTCCCGTAACAACAGCGATTTCTCCTTCGAAATCAAGCCCCCAGGCTTCATCAACAAGAGGAATATCCTCCCTGGGTCCAAGAAAGGTATCGGACCCTCCCTGATACATTAAAGGGTCGGTCCAGAAGCTTGGCGGCATTTCAGCGCCGCGCGCTTTGCGGACAAGCTCCACATGATTAACATACGCCGACCCGTCGGCCCATTGATAGGCACGCGGCAGCGGCGATGAAGCCTGCTGCTGATCGAAGTCATAACTCTTATCGAGCGTCCCGTTATTCAGGCCGTCATAAACAGACCGCAATTTACTTTCACACGTTTCCCAGTGATCCAGCGCCGCCTGCAAGCTGCGGGCTATATCCGGAACAGCAATGCAACGCGTTAAATCCCGGCTAACAACAACCAATTGCCCGTCACGGGTCTCATTTTTCAGGGTCGCCAGTTTCATCAGGCTTCGTTCCGTTTCATATCAGGTTCTACAGTGCCATCATGCATCCAGCGGGCGTGTTGCGGCGCTTTTTTGGTCCGGCTCCACTCTTCCAGCATTTCCCACTTCACTTCATCCAGCTTGTTATTCATTTGCTGTGTATGGGTGTTGGCGGCCAGTTCTATACGATGACCATTGGGATCAAAGAAGTAAATGGACTGGAACAGGGTGTGATTGGTCGGCCCCAGGACATCAATCCCGTCTGCTTCAAGCCGCTCCTTCGCCTCATAAAGCTCATCCATATTCCCCACTTTTAAGGCGAGATGCTGTACCCATTCGGGCGTATTTTCATCTCTTCCCATTTCCGGAGAATTGGGCAACTCAAAAAAAGCGAGAATATTGCCGTTCCCTGCATCCAGAAAGACATGCATATAGGGATCTGGTGCTTTGGTGGACGGAACCTCATCCTCGGCAATGGCCAGGACAAAATCCATATCCAGATATTTCACATACCAGTCTACGGTTTCCTTGGCATCCCGGCAGCGATAGGCTACATGGTGAATTTTCTGGATCTGCATCGACTATCCTCCCGAAAAGGTCATTTCTTATTTTATAATAGTTTCATTTGTAACCATTTCAAGAATTTTCAACCAGAGAAGCGCTATTCCGGCCGGGAGTAAATAGGTGAAAGATAACCAGTTGATCAGATACCAACCACCCGCGGTTCCTCTCCCCGACGATACAGCATAGCAATTATAGATCCGATTGCACGCCGCAATCCCGTGTACGGAAAGATTGACAAGAGATAGAGATTCTAACCGCCGATAAGGTCTTTTTCGAGAATATGATGCCACCAGGCAATGGTCTCACAGCTAACTTTTTCAAGAGGTTGTAAAAGCTGGCGTGCGTCTTCTATATCGGTCGACAGGTTTTCCATCTGCTGCGTTATATGAGCGAGACGACGCCCCTGAACCGAGTAACACGCCCCTCGCAATGCATGACAGGCTTCTTTCAGCAAAACCGGATCGTTTTTGGAAATCGCCAATTTAATGGCTTCAATTTCCTTGGTAACAGCTCCCGGTGCGCAGGCCACCAGCTCACGCGCCGCCGTCAGGCTGGAAATTGTTGCCAGATGATTGAGATAATCCAGATCCCCAATGGGAAGATGCTCAGTCTCAAAGTGAACCATTGCGCCCTCCGGAATTCTTCAAGACAGGCCTGAGCAGGCCAAGTTCTATTCTTTAGTCTTACATTAGCAATGGTGATATTGAATTAAAAGCTATTTATGCATTTCTCACGGTCATTCGGGAAAATCGATACGCTCGAAACGTGTCAAAAGCCTGTTAAATTCGCCACCTTTTCTTCCTTGAAGAATAGATGAACATCTCCCGTCTCCTGATCAGTAACCTCTTTCATACTCACCTGATAGGTTTCTTCAACCCGGTCGGATGTCAGGATTTCCCGACTGTCTCCAGCGGAGATAAGCCTGCCATCCTTCAGCAACAAAGAGTGATGCGTGAATTTACGAGCCAGATTAAGATCGTGAAGAATAACCACAATCGTCATGGACTGCCGCTCACAGATGGAGTGAATAAGCGACAAAACCTGAAACTGATGCTTCAAATCAAGGGCGGAGGTGGGCTCGTCCAGAAACAGGCACGCTCCCTCTGTCTCCCAAAGCTGCGCAAGAATTCGGGCGAGCTGCACGCGCTGCTGTTCTCCGCCGGATAAGGTGGGGAAAAGCCGTTGCCGTAAATGTTCTGCATCAACCAGGGATAAAGCGTTGCGAACAACCTGTTCATCCGGCAACTGACTGGTTGCAGAAAAATAGGGATTACGTCCCATCAAAACGATATCTTCCGCGGTAAAGGGAAACGCCACCTGTAAATGCTGGGAGAGAACGGCTCTCTTTGCCGCCAGTTCTTTGAGGCCATACTGCCGGAGGTCTCTACCCTCAAACCCAACAAAGCCTTCATATCCCTTCTGACTGCCTGTCAGACATTTCAACAGACTGGATTTCCCGGCACCGTTCGGTCCCAGAATAGCCGTGACTTTGCCTTCCGGTAACTCAGCCGAAATATCGTGAAGAATGTTCTTCCCGCTCACGACAAGAGACAAATTCCGAATTTCGATCATAACCCAAACCTTCCCGAGAATTGCCGCATCAGCAACCAGAGGAAAAACGGCCCGCCGATCAGACTGGTCAGGATACCGACCGGCATCTCCGTCGGTGCTACGATGGTGCGCGCAAGCGTATCAGCTACCGTCAGAAGAATTGCCCCCAATAAGGCGGATGCAGGTATAAGCCATCGATGATCCGGCCCGATGGTCAGCCGAACCAGATGCGGAACCACAAGTCCGACAAATCCGATTAACCCGGTCAAAGCAACAGAAGCACCAACGCATAAGGCAGTGCATACAATCACATTCCGTTTAATCCGCTCGCTATCAACGCCGAGATACTGAGCCTCTTCCTCGCCGAGAAGAAGGATATTCATCTCTCGCGCATTACGGAGCAAAAAGAAAATGGCTGGAACAACAATCGACCCGCAAACGATTACGGATGGCCACAAAGCACCGCCGACACTACCCATGGACCAGAGACTTATAGCCCTAAGCTGCTGATCGTTACTGATAAAGCTCAGAAAACCAACACCGGCCATAGCCAACGCATTGATCGCGACACCGGTCAACAGCATATAGGTGACAGAAAAAGTACCGGTTAGCCTGGCAAAATGAAAGATCACGAAACAGGCGGCCAGGCTGCCGACAAAAGCGGCAATACTGAGACCATACAGGCCAAGAACACCCGTCAATGTCCCGGAAAAGACAATCACAGCGGCAACGGCAAGGTGAGCCCCGCTGGAAACACCGATCAGACCGGGATCGGCGAGGGCATTTCTGAAAAGCCCCTGCAGGGCTGCACCGGAAATCGCCAGCGCCGCGCCAACCAGAGCTCCCAGGAAAAGCCGTGGTGCCCGGATTGAGGTCAGAATGCTCTCCTGGATATCCGTCATGGACCAGGTTACCAGATCCTTGATTGGAATGGTCACCGCGCCAAATGTCGCTGCAACAGCCAGAGAAAGAACCAGTATTCCAAACAATAAAAGAAGCGCCGATGCGGGCCCGCCCC
>DIYE01000065.1 GCA_002428885.1 Alphaproteobacteria bacterium UBA6062 | reverse complement strand
GGTAGCTCGTCAGGCTCATAACCTGAAGGTCGTAGGTTCAAATCCTACCCCCGCAACCAACTTAAAAGACTCAACAGACAAGCCGCTCCCACAGAGCGGCTTCTCCGAGTCTAAAACCAATCCTGGAAACCGTAAATGTGATACAGTCAGTTACCTTTAATACCAAGTTCAGCGTTGATTTTTGCGAGATACTCAAGGGAACGACTGGTTAGATCGAATGTATTTGCCGCAACAGACTGATCTCTTGTGGTGCCCTGATTGAGTGTTGGTTGAACTGCTTTGTGTTTTTCCAGGATAAACTGCTTCAGGAAGGTCAGCGTGCCGCTTGTGGGAGCTTGCGATTTATTACTTTGTATCGCTGAAATACTATCACCGGCATGATCCAGAAAGACCTTGGCGCCCTGACTTTTGTGAAGGCTGATCATAATATAAGAAGCAATCGCCCACATATGTGAATAGCGGCGTTTGAAATTCAGGGTTTCGTTCAAGACGAAAGTCCTGGAAAATTCTGCTTCTTCGTCGGATTCATGAGGGAGGTTAGTGCTGCTGATTCTATTGTCGGCTGCCTTCAGCAGGTCCTCGTAAATCCGCATCGTGACAAACGCGTTGCAGGAAAGTCTTAAATAAGCCTCGGCGGTTGTCTCGCTGAATATACTGTGATTGCTGTCTTGCTGATCGGAACCATGAAGTTCTGCAAACAGAATATTCTCATAGACGGATTCCCGCATGGTCTGGGACAAGTCATATTGTTCAAGGCCGGACAGGACTGGCAGAAGATCATGGATATCGCCGCCGGCCAGATCATTTCCGAAAACAACAAGGGATTCACAGGCCCTGCTCTGGCCCGTCTGGGCGTCATGGGCGAAATACCCGCCAAATCTCAGCGCGTCCCAGGGGCGTTCGCCCGTCAGGAAATACAGAACCTTTGCAAGCCGCCCGGCGAAAGGAACTTTATGACTGATAACAGAGACCGGCACGCCATCACTGAGATGTATTGGATTGCCTTTTTCATCCTCACAGTCAACCAGGTTGATAGATGGGTTAATCGGCTTGTTTGGATCTTTCAGTGCTTCAAATGAGAGCCTGGAAGCAGGTTTATAGAAGTTTTTCTTCGTCACCTGATAGGGCTGCTTGAGATCTTTGAACCCCTCCAGGGTGTCTGGCAAGTTTCTTATACGGGGCCAGTTCATGGACTGGAAGACGGCGGCATCGACGACTTGTTCATGGGCATTGTGAACCAACTTATCGCCAATAAATGTGGAATTCGGACGACCGACTTCTCCGCTCATGATACCCACTTGACCATCATTAAGCTTGAACCGTACCTGAATAGAGGAGTGTGGCGATAAAACCTGTCTGGCTGAAATCTGTTGTTTTTTAGTATCGATTTTAAATTCTTTAGCTGCGCCGGGAAGGATGCGATCGATATATTCCGATACCAGGTCCCGGACTTTTTGCTCATCCTTCAGATCTTTGTCACTGAGTTTTTTCCCCAGCCGCTGCTCTAGCAGGAAGTTCAACGCCCTGAATGGAATTGGACTGCCGCGACCAACATAATATTGTACAACGGAAGCAATTTCCCCCTCTCCTTCGTCGATCTGGTCCGCAAAAGATTCAAGGAATGTCAGATTACGTTCGATCTCACTGGTCAGGGAGGCGTAAAGCGTGTTTCGGATCAAACCGCCTTTTGATGCGACAGGATCAGAATATTGGGCAGGCCAGATGATGTGGGTCGGAGCGTCTTTTGTCCATCCAACGGGTTTAATCGGCGCTCTAATGTCCTCTTTTGTTGATTTAATCTGATTGTGGATATCTTTAATTTCAGCATATTTACCCAGCATTTCCTGGTCGATAAGCCGTGTTGTTTTGAGATCCAGTTCGAGTGGAACACCCAGTCTCCGTAGAGTGTTTTGATAGCATTTTTCAAACTCTTCGTCCGGCAGGTAACATCCAAGCACGCCTTCCTTTTTATTCTTCCCCGGCTTGTACTGGGTCATATCCGCATCAGGAATACTTGTACATTGGTAAGGACGCACCTGCCGGAAAATAGCGGCTTGTCCAGCAGTGGTTGTGTAAAGATTGGTGACACTTCGAATGGCTTGTTGTGAAAGTCTTGCGGATAAAGATAACATCTTGGTACCTCACACATAAAATTTCAGAAAACGCTTCTGTTGTGAGGACAGTTTTGAATTATTATTTGTGAAGAGTGACGGTTACCATGGTGCCTGCGTTATGCTTTTTTTGTTCGAAAGAGACTATTGTCTGGGAACAATAAGTTTACGACTGTCTTCAGTCGTGAAATAAGCTTCGCAATGTTGCACGAAAGCTCTAACGGAACTTCGTTTGATCGCTTGCCGGGTATAGGCAACGACCAGTCGTGACTTGCGTAAATTTTCCTGGATTGGCTTGCAGACAACACGGGTCCCTGACTGGGTAAAGTCCATAGGCGGGCAGGTTTGTAAGATAGCCAGTCCGATCCCGGCACCGACCATACTCCTTATCATTTCAAAATTTCCCGACTTATAGGCGAATTTCGGATGAAATCCGGCTGCTTCGAATAAGGAGGTATAATATTGCCGGGAGCTGGGTAAATCGAGCAGGATGAGCGGTTGGTCAATCAAGGCAGACAACGGGATGGCCGGGAGGTCTGCAAGAGGGTGGTCATAGGGGATAACCACATGGGGCGGGACAACTGCCAGGGTCTTGGTTTTTAGGCCGGCGCTTATATCCGCTTCATCATAGGAAATGCCAACATCCACGGTACCTCTGTGAATATCGTCAAAGATGCTGCGGACATTGCCTTCGGTGATGTTGGCACGGATAGCCTGATGAGCTTTTCCCATACGCTCAAGAATGGGTACGAGAACAATGGGGCCGAGGGGCGTGAAGCATCCAATATGCAGATCACCCGAGATATCTTCCTGTAACCCCTTCATGTCTCGTTCAAATGAGTCTACCTGATCCAGGATGCTTTGAATACGGGTGAGAACTTCCTGCCCTTTAACCGTCAGTAAAACGCCTTTTGATCTCTGGCGGATCAGAAGATCAAGCCCGATTTCCTTCTCAAGGCTGTCGACAGCCAGACTGATGGCTGACTGGGAGATGTTCATGGCAGTGGCAGCTTTTGACAGGCTTTTATGATGGGCCGCTGCCGTGAAGTATTTCATCACTCTCAAAGAAACATTCATCTGAAAAACTCATAAATCATATTCTTAAACCGTATTTTACTAATAAATAAAATTTTAACAAAATAAAATTGCAGGTAGAAAAACCGGATCCTTAAGGAACCGGAATGGAGCAATTAGACGGCCGAATGGCCTGAAGAATCCGTCAAAAAAGAGCCCGTTCCTTCAGAAGAACGTCATCACGGATTCAGACCAATGAGCAAGGAGGTATTTATGGGAACGTTTTCAAAAAAGCTGGCCGTGGCGGGGTTCGTTTTAGGGGTTGGAGCTTCATTGGTCGCCATGCCGGCCCGATCGGAAAACACACTTCGCTACGCTAATGTCGGAGATGCCGCGACACTCGACCCACATGCGCTGAACTCCCTGGTGACGCTGATGGCGGGTATGCAGATGCACGACGCTCTGGTGATGCGTAGCCCAACGATGGAAAAGGTGCCGGGTCTGGCTGAAAGCTGGGAGATACTGGATGAAAACACCTGGCAGTTTAATCTGCGCAGAGATGTGACTTTCCATAACGGCAATGCTTTTACGGCAGATGACGTCATCTTTTCCATCCGTCGGGCACAATCTGAAACCAGCCAGATGAACGGATACGTGAATACCATTACCGGTATCAGGAAAGTGGATGATCATACGGTTCAGCTCGTGACGGCAAAACCCAATCCCATTCTGCTGGATCAGTTGATCAATATTTTCATGATGGATAAGGAATGGGCTGAAAAGCATGAGGTAACGGAGCCTCAGAACTTCAAGGATAAGCAGGAGACTTATGCCGTTCGACACACAAATGGTACCGGAGCTTTCAAACTGCAAAGCCGGGAGCCGGATGTCAAAACAGTCTTTGTTCGGAATGATCAATGGTGGGGAAAGGATTTATATCCGCATAATATAGATAAGATTGTCTGGACGCCGATCTCCAACGATGCAACTCGGGTTGCAGCTCTCCTGTCGGGAGAAGTGGATCTGCTGACAGACCCGCCTTTGCAGGATCTCAAGCGGATTAAAGCAGGTCCTTCTCTCAAAGTGGACCAGACGGCACAAATCCGGACTATTTTCTTTGGGCTGGATGTAAAATCGGAGGAACTCAGACATTCCAGCGTGAAAGGTAAAAATCCGTTTCAGGATGTTAAGGTCCGGCAGGCTTTCTATCATGCCATTAATATTGATGCGATCAAACGGGCCGTGATGCGTGGCCTGGCCATCCCGGCAGGTATGATTATTGAACCACCGATCAATGGTTATAAATCTGAATGGGACGAGAACAGACTGGCTTTCGACCCGGAAAAATCAAAAGCTCTGCTGACTGAGGCAGGATATCCGGACGGCTTTTCTGTCCAACTGGATTGCCCCAACAATCGTTACCAGAATGACGAAGCCATTTGCCAGGCGGCTGTCGGGATGTTGGCGAAAGTCGGTATTGATGTGAAACTGAATGCCCAACCGAAGACCCAGCATTTCCCGCTGATTACGGGAAAGGGAACGGATTTCTATATGCTGGGATGGGGTATTCCGACCATGGATTCCGGTTTTATCTTTGACTACCTGTTTCACTCAGGCGGTTCTTGGAATGCTTCTGGTTATGGTACGAAAGAACTGGACGGTAAAATTGAGGCCATTCGCGGGATTGTCGATCCCAAAAAGAGAAATCTGCTGATTGAGGAAATCTGGACACAGATCCAGGAAGATATGCCTTATCTTCCGCTGCATCACCAGATGATTTCCTGGGCCATGAACAAGTCGGTCGATATCCCGATTGAGCCCAATAACATGCCCCGTTTCTATTGGGCTACTCTTCAAAAATAATCGACCTCTCTGAAAACGGGGTGAGCGTTTCCTTACCTCGTTTCATATCGAATACAGGAATGACCAATGGTACATTTTATTGCCAGCCGCTTATTCCAGTCATCCATTGTCATGCTTGTCGTTGCATTGATCAGTTTTTATCTGTTCAATTTTGTTGGCGATCCGATCAGCAATATGGTCGGCCAGGAAACCTCTGTGAAGGATATGGAAGCGTTACGGGATCGTCTGGGACTCAATGATCCGTTTCTTGTGCAGTTCGGCGGGTTTATCTTAAATGCCCTCGAGGGGGATTTTGGGATCTCCTACCGGTTGCAGCGTCCGGTTGAGGATATTGTAGCGGAGCGTATGCCGGCTACTCTTGAATTGGTTCTTGTGTCGGCAGTTATCGCGATCCTGCTCGGCGTTGCGGGCGGTCTTTTTACAGGCCTTAAAAAGAAACACTGGTTTAGCAAAACCATCCTGACCGGATCATTGGTCGGCGTTTCTCTGCCAACCTTTGTGATCGGTATTCTGCTGATCTATTTGTTCTCTGTGAAGGTTAATCTCCTGCCGTCTTTTGGGCGAGGGGAGGTTGTGAAGCTGGACGGGGGATGGTCAACAGGTTTGTTGACCGCCAGCGGGTGGAAGGCAATTATTTTGCCTTCCGTCACCCTGGCCCTTTACCAGACGACCCTTATCTTGCGGATTATCCGCTCGGAAATGCTGGAGGTGATGCGGACGGACTTTATCAAATTTGCGCGCGCCAGAGGCTTGAAACGACGGGATATCAATTACGGGCATGCCCTCAAAAACACCCTGATCCCTGTGATAACAGTAGCAGGCCTGCAAATCGGGTCCCTGATCGCTTTTTCCATTATCACAGAAACCGTCTTCCAGTGGCCGGGTATGGGGAGCCTGTTCATCCAGGCGGTTCAGTTTGCAGACGTCCCGGTTATGTCGGCGTATCTGGTCATGGTGGCCTTCTTCTTTGTGATGATCAATCTGATTGTGGATCTTTTGTATTTCGTTGTCGATCCGCGTCTTCGGGCGGATGTGAAGGGATAAGGGGGATCCGATATGAGATTTGCACAATATCAAAGATGGTGGACGGATTTTTCAGATCACGATGTGACCTACAGTTTTCTGCATTCACCGGCGACCATACTTGCCAGTCTGGTGACGCTTATCCTGTTCGTGATGGCTTTTGGGGCTCCGTTTTTGACCCAATATACACCGTTTGAGCCGGGGAGCCTGGATCTGATGGACGCCTTTATTCCACCAGCCTGGGAAGAGGGCGGTTCAGCGGTCCATTTTCTGGGAACGGACGGGCAAGGAAGGGATATTCTGGCCGCTATCATGTATGGCACGCAGATATCCCTTATTGTCGGGTTGTCGAGTGTTCTCCTGTCCGTCTGTATCGGTATTCCACTGGGTATTATTGCCGGTTATGCCGGTGGCTGGGTTGATACTGTTATCATGAGGCTGGCGGACATTCAGCTCACCATCCCTCCCATCCTAATTGCCTTGATGATTGATGGTGTTACCCGAACATCCCTGAGCAGTGAATTGCACGATACGGTCGCTATTCCGGTTCTGATCCTGTCAATTGGCGTGGCGAGCTGGCCGCAATATGCCCGGATTACCCGAAGCGGTGCAATGGTAGAGCGCCGTAAGGATTATATTGCGGCTGCCAAGCTCATTCAGACGCCAGCGCCGCTCATTCTGTTGCGGCATATCTTCCCGAATGTTGTCGGTCCCACACTGATTGTGGCAACCATCGGCGTTGCCGTTGCGATCATCATTGAGGCGACACTGTCTTTCCTTGGCGTTGGCGTGCCGCCGACCAATCCATCCCTCGGCACCTTGATCCGGATCGGAAATAACTTCCTGTTCTCCGGCGAGTGGTGGATCACCTTTTTCCCGGCCGTCACCCTGGTTGCACTGGTTCTTTCCGTCAATCTGATCGGGGACTGGTTGCGCGATACCTTCAATCCCAAGCTCCGTTAATGCAGCAGGAGGTCTAACATGTCTGTTGTCGATATTACCAATCTCAGTATTGAATTCCCGACCCGCCGCGGGGTGC
>DIYE01000016.1 GCA_002428885.1 Alphaproteobacteria bacterium UBA6062 | reverse complement strand
AGCCGGGTTTTCAGATTTTTGACCGGCACTATTCCATAGAGCTGTCATCAGGACGCCAGGGGTCAGGATAAGGATGCTGAGCCAGCCCATCAGACCAAACGCCTCACCCAGAATAATAACCCCGAGGAAAGCGGCTATGGCAGGAACGGCAGACATAAAAGCGGCTGTAGGCGGAGCGCCGATATGCCGGACGGCGAAGGCGACAATCACCATACCGAAGAGGGTCGCCAGAATTCCCTGATACAAAGCCTGGAGCAGGATATCGGGCAGGGCCGCTTCCGCCAGGCCGCTGGGCAGCAGGAAGAACCAGATCGGTGTAAAAATCGCACCGTTAACAACAGAAGAGCAAAACAGAACCTGCATGGCGCTTACCGCCCAGAGGCGTGTCAGGACCATATAAACGGAGAAGCAGAGGCCACCGATCATAAACAGGATATCGCCTTGCCAGGCCGTGTCTGACTGCAGACTGTTGCTCTCAAACAGGGTGAGTGACGCACCGACAATAATCAGGAGGGTACCGAGAACCTGTATCTTATGGGGTTTGTCCCGGAACCAGAGCCAGCCGAGCCCTACCGTGATGGCCGGCAGGACACCGTTCATGAAAACGCCGCCATGGGCGGCAGGTGCCAGCGTAAAGGCAAGATAGACGACCATGATATAGGGGAAGCCGGAGAAAAAGGAGAGGCCGGCAATCTGGCGCAGGCGCAGGCCGCGCCAGGGCTTGAAATACAGGGTGATCGGCAAGGCAATCAGCCCGGAAATCCCATAGCGCATAGCCGTAATGTCATAGATGGTCAATGGGGATGTAGCGCCGGAACGGGTGGTCACAATCCATCCCGACCATAGAAAAACAATGACGGTCGCGGCAAGATATCCAAGGGTTTTTTTGGCTGGCATGGGCGTCTTCCGGATAGGGTTTTATTGTTATGCGCCCAAGAACGGGATTGCCTCAGTTTTTACGGGATTTTACCGCCCCTGTATAGAGGGACTGATAACAATCAGCCGTCCGTTGGCAGTTTTGGAAGATAGGCGATATAGGCAATCACATTGGTCAGCAGGATGGAGATAATCATCACACAGAGCAGGATATAGCGATGGATATTCGCTTCGATACGGGATTTGATATGCCGGACTGTTTCGAAATGACCGGATAGAAAAGCCGTGATTTTTCGGAGTTTGAGCATCTCCGTATGCTGCCAGATCTGGTAGATGATCAGGATCGAGACCGCCATGGCGCTCACCAGGAAGGACAGAATAACCAGTGTCTGGTGAGCCGCCGGCGGAATAAGGGTCAGATAGCCGACAGAGACGATGGCAACATGGGCGATACAGGCCGCACCCAGGGTGCGCCATTGCCGGGTTTTGGCGTATAGGATAGTGCGGGTGCTTTCCCGGTAAAGGGCCAGCATTTCCGCATGAGTGTTATCGTCCAGGGACGACGGTTCCAGTGCTTCTTCAGCTTCAAGGTCGCTATCCATAACCATAAGCGCAGCATAGATCCTAAATATCAATGAAATCTAAATTTTAAAAATATTTAACCAATTGGTTGACTATTTGGAAAATATGTGAATAGTGAACCATATGGTTGATTATAATGAAATACAGCTTGACCTTATTTTCTCGGCGCTTGGTGATCCGAACAGGCGCGCCATCCTGACCCAGTTGCAAAAAGGACCTGTCAGACTGTCGGATCTGCAGACCCCCTCCTCCATGAGCCTGACGGGTGTGTCAAAGCACATCCGGGTTCTTGAAAAAGCCGGTCTCGTCTTGCGCGAAAAACGGGGGCGGGAGCAGATCTGCGGGCTGGACATCAAGGCCCTGAAGCAGGCCGGTACCTGGATCGGGGAACAGCAGCGTTTCTGGGAAAATCGTTTCGATCAGTTGGATGATTATCTGCAGATGAAAAAGGAAGAGGAAACATGAATGACTTTCATTCCGTGAGCTTTCCCGGTGAAAGCGCAGATTATCGGGCGGCCAGAAATGCTCTGCTGGCCGAAGAAATAGAATTGCGCACCCGTATGGAGGCACTGGCAAAAAAGCGCCGTGAGCTCCCGTCTGGTGGTCGTGTTCCTGAAGATTATCTGTTTGAAGCGGCTTCAAATATCGATGGCAGGCAGGTTGGAGAAGCGGTTAGGCTGTCCGATTGTTTTAAAGACGGTAAGGACACACTTGCAGTTTATACACTGATGTACGGCCCTAATGCAGAGAATGCCTGTCCCATGTGCGCTTCTTTCCTGGATGGACTGAACGGCGAGATGCGGCATCTGCTGGACCGGATCAATATGGTGGTGGTTGCCAAGTCATCCGCTAGCCGTATTGCAGATCTTGCCAAAGACCGGAACTGGGGCAAGCTGGTTCTGCTATCGTCCTCTGGCAATTCCTTCAATCAGGATTACCATTCAGAACCCCCGGATGGCCACCAATGGCCCATCATGCATATCTTTAAAAAGACAGGAGCGGGCATCATCCACCGCTATTCGACGGAACTGTTCTACTACGCTTCCAACTGGCCGAACGACCCACGCCATATCGACAATATGTGGGGCCTCTGGAATGTTATGGACCTGACCCCGGAAGGGCGCGGAACGGCCTATCCGTCTTTGTGATACAAAAAAGCCGACCTGCATGAGCAGGCCGGCTTTCCTAATTCGTATGGGCGTGCCTTAATTGACTTCAAACAGGGCTGCTGCGCCCATGCCGCCGCCGATACACATGGTGGTGACCACATATTTGGCGCCGCGGCGTTTGCCTTCGATCAGAGCGTGGCCGGTCATGCGGGCGCCGGACATGCCATAAGGGTGTCCGATGGCGATGGCGCCGCCATCCACATTGAGAAGTTCGTTCGGAATACCCAGCTTGTCGCGGCAGTAGAGAACCTGCACGGCAAAGGCTTCGTTCAGTTCCCAAAGGCCGATATCGTCCATTTTCAGGCCGTTGCGTTCCAGCAGTTTTGGAACCGCGTAAATCGGCCCAATACCCATTTCATCAGGTTCGCAACCTGCGACAACCAGACCGCGATACGTGCCGAGGGGTTCGATGTTGCGTTTCTCAGCCAGCTTTGAATCCATCACCACGCAGGCGGAGGCACCGTCAGACAGCTGGCTGGCGTTACCGGCCGTGATAAAGCAGTCTTCGCCCATCACCGGTTTCAGGGTGGACAGACCTTCCAGTGTTGTTTCCGGACGGTTGCCTTCGTCTTTGGTCAGGGTAACTTCTTCTTCCAGGGTTTCGCCGGTTTCCTTGTTGACCAGCAGCTTTGTGGAGGTCATCGGAACGATTTCCTTGTCGAAGCGACCGGCTTCCTGACCAGCGGCGGTCCGCATCTGGCTCTGGTAGCCATATTCGTCCTGGGCTTCGCGGGAAATGCCGTAGCGGGTGGCAACGGTTTCCGCTGTTTTCAGCATGGGATCATAAATGGCCGGTTTATTTTCCACGAGCCATTCATTCTGGTAGCGGAAGGTGTTCATGTTTTCGTTCTGCACCAGGCTGATGCTTTCCAGGCCACCGGCAACCATGACCGGTACACCGTCGGCAATAACGCGTTGGGCGGCCATTGAAACGGTTTGCAGGCCGGAAGAGCAGAAACGGTTTACGGTTGCGCCTGAAGCAGTGATCGGCAAGCCTGCACGCAGCAGGGCTTGACGGGCAATATTGCCGCCGGCAGCGCCTTCAGGATTGGCGACGCCCATCAAAACATCTTCGACTTCTGCAGGATCGACGCCGGCCCGCTCAACGGCGTGCTTGATAACATGACCTCCCAGATCAGCGCCATGGGTGTTGTTAAAAGCGCCGCGATAGGCTTTACCGATCGGGGTTCTGGCGGTGGATACAATGACGGCTTCTGCCATGAGAATTCTCCTCTTTTCTTTTTTATCGTTCCAAGGTTGCGCCCAGGATTGTGAAGCAGCTTATATTTTGTGCAGCGCAATGAAAAGGAGGAAATGGGGGCAGGGGTGCTTATTTGCCCTCTTTTGCGGCCAAGGCAAGAGCGTCCCTAGCCGCCTGTTCAAACGACATCTCACCGCGTACAAGCCTGCCTGCGAGGGCTTCCAGTGCCGGTGACCCTGCGTCCAATTGGCTGGAGAGAAATTCAAGCGTCGCCGTCTTCAGGAGTTTTCTGGGACGGTCTTTTTCTTTTTTATCGCCATCCTGCAATAGATGTGCTGTTTCTATGGCATCGGCCAGTGCTTCCAGCCCCTCACCTTCAACAGCGATGGTTTTGAGAACCGGTATTTTCCGGCTTCCGGCACCGGTTGTCCGGGCTTCAAGCTGCCGGGCGGTTCGTTCCGCCAGGGGATTGTCCGCCTTGTTGACCACCAGAATATCGGCGATCTCCAGAATACCGGCCTTTATGGCTTGCACGTCATCGCCAAGGCCCGGGGCACAGACAACGATCTTGACGTCAGCTATATCTGCAACCTCCACTTCCGACTGTCCAGCGCCCACGGTTTCCAGAACAATGACATCCTTGCCAAAGGCATCCATCACATCGATTACATGAGAGGCGGACCGGCTGAGACCTCCGAGGTGGCCGCGGGACGCCAGGCTGCGGACAAAAACATCCGGGTCGGAAGCATGTTCGCTCATGCGGATACGATCTCCGAGAACGGCACCGCCGCTTAAGGGGCTGGAGGGATCCACGGCAATAATACCAACGGACTTTCCTCGCTGCCTGAGCTCCTTCACGTAAGCTCCAACCATCGTCGACTTACCGGCGCCGGGCGCACCGGTGAAACCGACAACCAGGGCCTGGCCGAGAGAGGGGGCAATCTGTTGCAGCAGCTCTCCTGTACCGGGCGCGTTATTTTCTGCAAGCGTAATGGCCCGGGCAAGCACGGCCCGATTGCCGGCTCTCAGGCCAATCACCAGATCTTCTGTCGTGGAGGTCACCGAAGAGCCCTGAAATCAGAGGATTTCGGACACGGATTCCGGCGGGCGGCCAATACGGACCTGGCCGTCGCTGATCACAATCGGTCGTTCGATAAGTTTGGGGAATTCCAGCATGGCATCAATCAACTGATCATCCGTCAGGCTCTCATCCGCCAGATTATTATCTTTATAGTCGGCCTCGCCTTTGCGCATCAGGTCGCGCGGAGACATGGACAGCTTGGTCAGAATATCCACCAGTTCTTCCCGGCTGGGAGGCGTTTTCAGATATTCCACGACCATAGGCTCAATGCCTTTTTCCCGGATAATCTCCAAAGTCTGGCGGGATTTGCTGCATCTTGGATTGTGCAGGATCTTGACGGACATGGTTATTCCTCCATCTGTTTGTCATATAGGTGCGTTATTTTTGACCGGACGTTCTGAATAAATGACATTCCGTGACAAGGATAACTTGCACCTTCCTCTCTGAGCGAATATTTAAAGGGCCATGACCATCCGCACAACAGAAAATCAGACGGCTTATTCACAAGCACGTCAATCGGCCGTGGGCCGCATCGCCTTTTTGAACTGGCTTGGCCTTTACACGCTGCTTATGAAGGAAATCAAACGGTTCCTGAAAGTTCCGCTGCAGACCGTGTTCGCTCCCATGATGACAACCATGCTGTTTCTGGCGATCTTTACCCTCGCCTTCGGAAATAGCGACCGTTACAACGGTACCGTCAGCTTTACGGACTTTCTGGCACCCGGCCTGATTATGATGGCGGTGATCCAGAACGCCTTTGCCAACACTTCCTCTTCCCTGGTGATTGCCAAAGTACAGGGTAATATCGTGGATGTCCTGATGCCGCCTCTGTCGGCGGCTGAACTGACACTTGCCTATGCGCTGTCCGGATTGGCTCGGGGCGTAGTGGTTGCGATCGCGGTTTCCGTCTGTATGTGGTTCTTTATTGATCTTAAAGTTCATTCCTGGGCCGCTGTTCTGTATTTTATTATCGCGGCAGGACTGATGCTGTCCTTGCTCGGTATTATTGGCGGTATCATTTCCGACAAGTTTGATCATATCGCGGCTGTCACCAATTTCGTGATTATGCCGCTGTCGTTTCTCTCCGGAACCTTCTATTCCGTCGAGCGTCTAAGCGGAATCTGGTATACTCTCAGCCATATGAACCCGTTTTTCTACATGATTGACGGTTTCCGCTACGGCTTTATCGGCACCTCCGACAGCTCCCTTTTGCAAGGCGCGTTGGTGGTCGGTCTTCTGGATCTTGTGCTCTATGGCACTGTCTGGATACTGTTCAAGCGCGGTTTCAAGCTAAAAGCATAGAAAAACCCGGCCTTTCGCAAGAGTTTGATTGACAGGACAGGGTCTCCTGTCAATACTTCGGCGCTTTCTTGGCTCGTTTTCCGACTTTTCAGGAGGATGCAGCCGTTCACCTGAATGACAGATCGTCGTTTTTTCTTGTGGAGAAGGCACATGATTCCCGCGTTGTTATCAAATTATGCCCCTGCAGATCTTTCCTTTGAAAAAGGAGAGGGCGCGTACTTGATCGGGAATGACGGCCGACGATATCTCGATTTCTATGCCGGTATTGCTGTCACGTCTCTTGGGCATTCCCATCCGAAAGTGGTGGAAGCGATCAAGGATCAGGCAGAAAAGCTGCTGCATGTGGCCAATCTCTATACCATTCCGGAACAGAAAATCCTGGCTCAGAAGCTGGTGGATAACACCTTTGCTGATGCCGTGTATTTCTGTAATTCCGGCGCAGAGGCCAATGAATGCGGTCTTAAAATGATCCGCAAATATTTTAGCGCCAACGGTCAGCCGGAACGGTTCCGGGTTATCGGTTTCAACGATTCCTTCCATGGCCGGACCCTGGCGACCATTGCCGCCGCCGGACAGGATAAGCTGCTGGAAGGCTTTGGTCCCATGGTGGACGGTTATGACCATGTTCCGGCCGGGGACATCGAAGCCGTAAAGGCTGCGATCACACCGGAAACCGCCGGTATCATTATCGAACCGATTATCGGTGAAGGCGGTATCCAGGTGATGGATCCTGACTTCCTACGCGCAGTGAGAAGCTTGTGTGATGAAGAAGGCCTCCTGCTGATGTTTGATGAAATCCAGACCGGCATGGGCCGCACAGGAAAGCTGTTCGCCTATGAGCATCTGGACATCACTCCGGATATCATGAGTTCCGCCAAGGCCCTTGGAAACGGCTTTCCGGTGGGGGCCTGTCTGGCGGTTGAGAAAGTCGCCAAATGCATGACCGTTGGCAGTCACGGCTCCACCTATGGCGGTAACCCGCTTGCCATGTCAGTGGCAACGGCTGTTGTCGATGTCATGACCGAAGACGGCTTTATGGACCGGGTCGCACGGATTGCAGGTCACTTGAAACAATCCCTGAACGGTGTTGTGGACCGCTATCCCACGGTTCTGGAAGAGTTGCGCGGCGTAGGCCTGCATCTCGGCCTGAAATGCAAGGTTGAAAACGGGGCCCTGATCAAGGCGCTTGAGAAGCACGGAGCCCTGACGGCAAAGGCCGGTGATAATGTGGTCCGTCTACTGCCGCCTCTTATCATCGAAGAGCAGCAGGTGAATGAGTTTGTGGAAGCCCTTGAAAAAGCCTGTGAGGAGCTGGCCTGATGACCCAAGTGACGCATTTTCTCGATATTCACGAAGTCTCAAAAGAAAATCTGCGGTCCATGATTGATGATGCGCTTGCCGTTAAGAAGGCTCGCGCCGGATTCCCCAAAGGTACCAGAGATGAAGGGGCTTCTCTTGCAGGGCACACTCTTGCCGCCATTTTCGAATTTCCGTCGACCCGGACACGCGTCTCTTTCGACATGGCCATGCGCCAGCTCGGCGGTGATACCATGGTGCTGAACAGCGGTGACATGCAGCTTGGGCGCGGTGAAACCGTTGCCGATACAGCAAAAGTTCTGTCGCGTTTTGTCGATGCCATCATGCTTCGGACAGATGATCACGACAAACTTTTGGAACTGGCGGACAATGCGTCCATCCCGGTGATTAACGGTCTCAGCAATGACAGCCACCCCTGCCAGTTGATGGCGGATGTGATGACGTTTGAAGAACATAAAGGCCCGATTAAAGACCGGGTCGTTGCCTGGAGCGGGGACGGGAACAATATGGTCTCCTCCTGGATCCATGCGGCCGGCCAGTTCGGTTTTGAATTCCGGATCGCCTGCCCGAAGGAACTGGCCCCTGATGAGCGGGCGCTCGACTGGGCGAAAAATACCGGTGCCAATGTCCACGTGACGGAGGATGCTGCAGAGGCTGCGTCCGGGGCGGATTGTCTGGTAACTGATACCTGGGTTTCCATGGGAGATGATGCCGGGGACCGCCACAATATGCTGGCCCCTTTTCAGATTGATGAAAAACTGATGGAAAAAGCGGCAGGCGACGCCATATTCATGCATTGTCTTCCCGCGCATCGGGAAGAGGAAGCGACCGCCGCTGTTATGGATGGTC
>DIYE01000029.1 GCA_002428885.1 Alphaproteobacteria bacterium UBA6062 | reverse complement strand
GGGTGGCTCCGTCAATGGACATAACATCATTACTGGCCTGACGAAGCGGCGGTTTGATATGAGGGAATTTCCCTTTCTGGGTCAGTTCCACATAATCCACCAGAGCGCCGCAGGCAGCCAGTTCGGATCGCCCGAATGTCCCGAACGCATCCAGGGCTGACACATTGAACAGAGCTTTTAGCCGTCTCTCTCCGTTCTGGCTGTCAAAGCGTACGGAGGGCAGGGGAGTCAATTCCTTGTCCCAGTCCTCAAACAACAGACCCGTGTCTTCTTCCTGAAGCCACTTGTCGGAGAGCAGGATCTCGCCGGGGTTCAGGCGAGACAGATGAGTTGCAATATCCTCAACCGGTACAGCAGAATAGAAAAACTCCCCGGTCGACATATCCGCCCAGGCCATCGCATACTCTTTCCCGGCTCGCGCCACGGACACAAGGAAATTATGAGATCGGGCATCCAGCAGGTTGTCTTCTGTGATGGTGCCGGGGGTAACCAGCCTGACCACATCCCGGGCAACCACGGCTTTATAGCCGCGCTTTTTGGCTTCCGCAGGACTTTCCGTCTGCTCAGCCACTGCCACCCGGTGACCCTTACGGATCAGCCGTTGCAGATAACCGTCTGCCGAGTGAACCGGTACGCCGCACATGGGAATATCCATTCCTTCATGCTTGCCGCGCTTGGTGAGGGCGATGTCGAGAGCGGCTGAGGCCACTTCCGCATCCTGAAAAAAAAGCTCGTAGAAATCACCCATGCGATAAAAGAGGAGGCTGTCCGGATGGGCCTCCTTGATGGTCAAATATTGCGCCATCATGGGTGTGACAGACTTATTCTGTTGCGACTTTGTTTTTACTACTGTAGGCATGGTTGAAAACTACCATAGAAGCCGGTTTTGCCAACTCCTTTGTCGGAATTTTTTTATACGCGAGGGAGAGGCCGGGTGTGGACAGGCAGAAGCAGAAGTATAGCTGAGGAAACAGTGATATGAGCGACAATCGGGATTCCAGTCAGTATAACGAGGCATTGCGCTATCACGCGCAGGGTAAACCCGGGAAACTGGAAATCGTGGCGACCAAAGCCGTGGCGACGCAGCAGGACCTGTCGCTTGCTTATTCCCCGGGTGTTGCCGCTCCCTGCCTCGCCATCGCTGAAGATCCGGATACGGTTTATGATTACACGACAAAAGGAAACCGGGTCGCCGTGATTTCCAACGGAACGGCGGTTCTGGGACTTGGTAATCTCGGTGCGCTGGGCTCCAAGCCGGTGATGGAAGGGAAAGCTGTTCTCTTCAAACGCTTTGCAGATCTGGACTGTTTCGATCTGGAACTGGACACGGAAGATGTGGACGAGTTTGTGAACAGTGTCCGCCTGATGGGACCAAGCTTCGGCGGCATCAATCTTGAAGATATCAAGGCACCGGAATGTTTTATTATTGAACAGCGCCTGCGCGAAGAAATGGGTATCCCGGTCTTCCATGATGACCAGCATGGAACCGCCATTATCTGTGCGGCCGGTGTGATCAACGCGCTGGACCTGACCGGTCGTTCCATGAAGGATGCCAAGGTTGTGGTAAACGGTGCGGGCGCAGCCGCCATTGCCTGCCTGGAACTGATCAAGGCCATGGGTCTGCCTCATGACAATGCCATCCTCTGTGATACCAAAGGGGTGATTTATAAAGGCCGTGAAGAGGGCATGAATCAGTGGAAATCCGCACATGCCGTGGAAACCGAGGCTCGGACCCTGGAAGAAGCCATGAAAGGCGCGGATGTGTTCCTGGGTCTCTCCGTCAAGGATGCGGTGACCAAAGAGATGGTCAAGGATATGGCCGCCAAGCCGATCATTTTCGCCATGGCCAATCCTGATCCGGAAATCCGCCCCGAGGATATCGCCGATGTACGCGGTGACGCCATTGTCGCCACAGGCCGTTCCGATTATCCTAACCAGGTGAATAACGTTCTTGGCTTTCCGTATATTTTCCGCGGTGCGCTGGATGTGCGGGCGACCACCATTAATGAAGAGATGAAAATTGCGGCGGCGGAAGCCATCGCCGAACTGGCCCGGGAAGACGTGCCGGACGAAGTGGCCGCCGCCTATAAAGGCAACCGGCCGGTTTACGGCCCGGATTATATTATTCCCGTACCCTTTGATCCGCGTCTGATCAGCCATGTGCCGACCGCTGTTGCCAAGGCCGCTATGGATAGTGGTGTGGCCCGCAAGCCGATCATTGATGAGGCGGCGTACCGCAATGAGCTGCGGGCCCGTCTTGATCCGACCGCCGGTTCCCTGCAACTGATCATGGACGAAGTCCGGGCGGCACCGCGCCGGGTGGTATTCGCGGAAGGCGAGGAAGAAAAGGTTATCCGCGCTGCCATGGAATTCCAGAAGGCCGGCTACGGTGTTCCGGTTCTGATCGGCCGTGAAAAGGTGATCAAGGAAACCATGACCGAGATCGGCATCGACAGCCTGGACGGGGTGGAGATTTACAACGCCCGGGAAATGGCCGACCGGGAGAAATATCACACTTTCCTCTATGAGCGGCTGCAGCGTAAAGGCTATCTGTTCCGCGATTGCGTCCGTCTCGTCAACCGGGACCGTAATATCTTTGGCGCCTGCATGGTAGCGCTCGGGGATGCGGATGCCATGGTCACCGGTGTGACCCGTCGTTTCTCGGGCGCTTATAAAGATGTGAAGCGGGTGATCGATCCCAAACCAGGTCAGCAGCCGATCGGTGTGTCCATTGCCGTGGGCCGCGAAAGAACGGTCTTTATCGCTGATACGGCTGTGACGACCCTGCCGGATGCAAACGAGTTGGTGAATATCACCATTGAAGCCGCAGAGGTTGCCCGGCGTCTCGGGCATGAGCCGCGGGTTGCCCTGCTTTCCTACTCCAATTTCGGTAATCCGGCCCATGAAACGTCCGAGCAGATCCGTGACGCCGTCCGCCTTCTGGATCAGAAAGAGCTGGATTTCGAATATGACGGGGAGATGTCCGCCGATGTGGCGCTGCATGCCGACATTATGGCGCTCTATCCCTTCTGTCGCCTGTCCGGCCCGGCCAATGTGCTGGTGATGCCCGGTCTGCATTCCGCCCATATCACCTCCAAGCTGATGCCGGTGCTGGGTGAAACAGAGGTAATTGGCCCACTGATGGTCGGCCTCTCCAAACCGGTGCAGATCGTCCCGATCAATGCGACGGTCTCCGATCTGGTCAATATGGCTGCCCTCGCCGCCCACGAAGCCGGCCAATAGCCGCTCGGCGGCTTTTGTTTATGCGTTAGAAAGCGGCTCCTCGGATGAGGGGCCGTTTTTATTGTGAGTTTTAGCTTTTGGAGCCGTCGGCTTTGGAAAGATCCAGGCCTTCAAGGCTGATGGGGTGCACAGATTGCAGCCCGTCTTGCCTGAACTCTCCATATCGGATCGCGGTGTTTCTGAAAGAAGGCGAAGCCTCGTTAAAAACGGTTCCCTGAAGATCCAGATCACCGCTCTCAAAGACCGTGCCTTCAACCCTCAAAGACCCACCGCCAAACCGGCTGGCCGACAGAAAAAGCGAGCTATGCTCAAACCTGCATTGCTTGAAACTCAGATCCGTTTGCCCAAAGTCCGTCTCTTCCAGACTGACAAGACGGTCTCTGAAAAGGGTGTTGTCAAACTGGATTTCTCCCCCTTCAAGCCGACCCTTATCAAAATGCACTTCGCGAGGGGAGGTCCCCAAAAAGCGGGCATCCGTAAAATCGAAAACCGTTTCCCCGGCTGCTACCTTATTGAAATAAAGATCAGAATCACCAAACTCCGCACCTGTGAAATCAACCGTTCCACCTCCGAAACGGGCACCGTCAAAACTGACATCCTTATCTCCAAAACGAACACCCCGAAACAGGACCTCCCTTGCCGGAAATTCAAATCCTTCACAGATCAGCGCCGATAAATCTGATTTCTGAAGAATTTCTTCAAAATTCATTCCAGAGAAATCAATGACAGAAAATGACCGCTCCTGCATATGCCTGTTCCAGGCTTCCCTACCCTTCAACAAAAGCTCAACAGCTGCGTGTCCTTCAAGCCTATCCTCACTCATCACACCGCCCCGTCATTGTCAAATCCTGAACCGGTTTCGCAAACCAAGACCGATCAAAAACAGAAAAATCACAGACCCAATCCCTTGCACAAAAGTCAGGCTGTTTACAATAATCGGGATTTGATCTCCATAGAGTGCGAAAAGACTTTCCGTTTGAACTGCTCTACTATAGGTCAGGAATGGTAAACTATTGGCGATCACTGTTTTTAAGGCGTCTATCCAGTTGCCGCCGGAACTGCTGGCATAAAATCCAAAGAAAAATAGATCCATAAGCAGGAAGGCTCTGATCGGTCGCCAAACACTTTGCCCATAGTCGCTGGCCCAGGAAAAAGCGGCATCCAGTATTGATGCGGGGATCGAAGATTTCGTCCAGCGCAACGCCCGAAGCTCGCTGGCATGATAGGTAAGCGCAGCCTGATGATCTCGGTTGATCTCTGCCAGTTCCTTAAGACGGCGAAACCGAGAAGCATCTTCTTCATCAATTGCGGTTTTGACTTTCAGAAACTCCCACCAGTTTTTCTTCGTTCTTTTCAAGGTCGGTATGATGTCGTGAAACGTAATTGCTTTGGAGATCTTGGTATTTCGTAAGTCGGGTACACAATTGTAACGACCGGACGGAAGGATAAGACTATCTTCAAGTGAAGCGTGGCGGAATGACAGGGTTGTTAAGTGATTAATTTTATGCAGACCGCTTAGATCAAGAATAGCTTTGCTTTTTACTCCTTCCATTCTAAAAATCGTACTACTAGTAATTACACCACCGAAGAAAACCGTTCCCTTGTCAAAAGTGGTGTACGAGAACTCAACGTCACCCTCGAAGGTGACGTGTGCGAAGTTAACATCATCCTCAAAAGTGGCGCCCGAGAAGTCAACATATTTCCCGCCAAAGATGGTGAAGTCGAAATTTACAAAGCCCTTGCCAAATGTAGTGTCAATGAATTCAACACTCCCCTTTCCGAAATTAGCCTCACTGAAGTCAACATTCCCCTCACCAAAATTAGAGTAGCTGAAGTCAACGTTCCCCTCACCAAAGTTGGTTCTGTTGAAAATGACATCTCCTGTGCCAAAGATGGTGTAACGGAAGTAGGCTTTCCCTATTGGAAAATTGAAACCTGAGAACGAAATTGTATCAATACTTTTAGTCTGACGAATTTCTCTAAAATCCACCCCGGAGAAATCCACGTCCACTTCGGGGTTTTCCTGGACCCATTTATTCCAGGCATCCCGTCCCTGCAGCCAGAGATTGACGGCGTCGTCTCCTTCAAGAACTGTTTTTCTTCCTTGCTCACCAGGCGCCCCCGACCTTATCGTTTATGCTCGCAAGAATGGTATCCTGTTTCTTGTTTCGGGGATACTGGAGACTGGGGGTTTATCTGATAGAGGGGGCTGGTCGCTGTTGATGAGGGATGATCCTATCAATCATCTCCCCGGCATTGCGTTTGGCTTCCAGCATATCGTAGCTATTTTGCAGGCGGAGCCAGAAGCCGTCGGAGAGGCCGAAATAGCGGCTGAGGCGGAGGTCTGTATCGGCTGTGATGCCGCGGCGGCCCCGGACGATGTCGGTTATCCGGTTTGCGGGCACGTGGATGGCTTTTGCAAGGGCGTTTTGGGAGAGACCCAGTTCGTCCAGGAACTCCTCTTTCAGGATTTCGCCGGGATGCGGGTTTTTCAGCTCCGTTGGCATATCTTCAACCCTCTCGTGATAATCTGAACAATAATCTACATAGGAGAACAAATAATATCTATTTTTATATTTTGGTGTTTTTTGGCCTGATCATCCCCTCAACCAGTTCCAGATCCCCAGACCCAGCAGAAGCAGAAAGAATGCACTTAAACCTTGTTGCAGAAGATTGGTCAAAGTCAGCGGGATTTGCCAGCTTGCCGGGAGGAAGGGCAGGCTGTTGGCGGTGGATTGGGTGAGGGCGTCTATGGGGGTTGTTCCTGTCAGGGTAAAGAGCAGCCAGAAAATCAGGAATGTGAGGAGCAGGCCGATGATCGGTCTGAGCAGGCTTTGGCCGTCATTGCTGGTGATATGGAAAATCAGGCTCGCAAGGGAGGACAGGCTGACAGGATCCAGGATCCTGCGGTAGCGGCGTTCTGCGGCGCGAAACGCTAGAAAGGAGCGGTGATCATGACTTTTTGCCGCATATTCTGCCAATGTGCGCAATTTGACGATATCCTCCGGTTCACCGGAAGACTCATCCTGAATTTTGGCGGAAAGAGTGACAATTTCTTTTAGGGAACTGGGTCTGATATGATGCAGGACCAGAGGAGCCGCCAGACGACAGAGCCGCAGGTCGGGAATGCATCTGGAAAGGCCTGAAGGCAGGATCAGACTTTCTTCAAAGGAACTGCCGTAGAGGGAAAGGTCAATCAGCTTTTCCGCCTCCTGCAGATAGGAAAAATCGACAGCGGCCCGGCATTTGACGCGGGACATGGTAAATGTTCCGCTGTTGGCGGTTGCGCCGTAGAAAGTGATGCGACCTTCACCAAAGATGCTGTCCCCGAAAAAAACAGTGCCTTCCCCAAAATCGGCATATGAAAAATCAACAAGCCCTTTGCCGAAATCGATATGGTCAAACTCAACCGGGCCGTAATCGAAATGGGTTTCTTCAAAATGGATGGATCCCTCTCCAAACACACAGTTTTCGAAGGTAACGCCGCGGAAAAACCGAACGCCTTTAAAGGACACATCACCTTCTCCGAAAGACACATCTTCGAAGATCGTTTGATTATAGGGAAAGCTGAACCCTTCAAAGGAGACAAGATCCAAATTCTGACGGATCCGGATATTCGCAAAATCCGCCCCGCAAAAATGGATTTTCCCCTGGGTGCGATTTTCCCAGACCCAGTTATTCCAGGCTTCAGCGCCCTGCAGCCAAAGGGTTACGGCATCCTGACCTTTGAGGATGACCTGTTCTGTTTCACCAGTGGTGTTCATCTCATTACCCTTTCCATCGGTTCCAGAGGCCGAGACCGAGCAGACCGAGAAAGATCATGGCCAAAATCTGTTGAAGAAAAGCAAGAGGCGCGTTTTGGCCAGAGAAATGGAGCGCCTGAAGGGAGCCACTCGCCGGCACTACAGGGAGGGTATTGGCGGCTGAATAAAGCAGGGCTTTTTGAAGATTGCCTGTGTCCAGGTTGTAGAGAAAGGCGAAAGTAATAAAGATCAGCAGGAGCCCGATGAGTGGCCTGAGCAGGCTTTGTCCGTAATCACTGGCACTGTCAAAAAACAGATCCAGCGGGGAAGGCAGACCATACGGATTGAGAAGGCGCCGGAAACGTCGCTCTGTCGCCCGAAAAGCAAGGCGGGATCTGTGGTTCCGGTTTTTTTCTGCGAGCTCTGCAAGAAGGCGCAGCTTAGAGATATCCTCCTCTACTTCCGGTTCCAGGGAATCCTCCAGTATGGATAGTCCCTGCGGGGCTGCCCTTTTTGAAATTTGGATATCATGAAAGGAAAGCGGTTTTGCCAAGCGGCAATTTCTGAAATCCGGTATGGCGCTATAGGTGCCTTTTGGCAGGATCAGACTTTCTTTGAGAGAGGCGCCCTCGAAAGAGAGTTCCACCAGCTTTTCAGGATGCAAAAGATCGCCCATGAGGATACAGGCTTCAGATTTAATCTGTTCAAAGATCAGCCTGTTGGTGTCGGGGACGGTTCTGTAGAAAAGAACATCCCCTGTTCCAAAGCGGGCTTTCAGGAAAGAGATAACGCCCGGTCCAAACCGGGCATGGCTGAAAGAAACAAGACCATTGCCGAAATCTGTTTCAACGAAACTGATATGATCACCGTCAAAGGCGGTCCGAGAAAAAGACACATCCCCTGTTCCAAAGCGGGCTCCGAAAAAGGATACATTCCCTTTTCCGAAATCTGCGCAGTCGAATGAGACATGTCCGTCTGGAAAGATGAACCCTTCAAAAGAGAGAAGCGCGAGCTGATTTTGTTCCCTTATGCCAGCGAAATCGGTTTCGGAAAAATCAATATCGGCAATGGGGTTATCTTGAACCCATCTATTCCAGGCGTCACGGCCTTCCAGCCAGAGATCGGTGACCTCCTGACCGGCAAGGACTGTTGTATGCTGTTCCGTCATATGATTTTCCGTTTTCTGACAACTTGACTATAAGTCGGAGGTCGGGCGCAAAGGGTTCACCGGATTGATATATTTCTGAAATTTATCCTGGAATCACTAAATATGGTTCCTGCCTCACTGTCAAATTGGCTCTTTTCAGATGATATATCCTGCGTATTGATAAGGCCAATTTTCCGGATATGAGGACTGATAATGACCTGGATTACTCCGATTACCCTGCAGGATGACCGTGTTGAACTGGTGCCGCTTTCTCAGGACTATCATTCTGCGCTGGTAGAGGCCGCAGAGGATGGTGAGCTATGGAAGCTCTGGTATACGTCCGTACCCGCACCGGACGGTATGTCAGCGGAGATTGACCGGCGGCTTGGTTTGCAGGAAGCGGGCTCCATGCTGCCTTTTGCGATTATTGACAAGGCTCTCGGCAAGCCGGTCGGCATGACGACTTATATGAATATTGAAGCGCCGGCCAGGCGGCTGGAAATCGGCTCCACCTGGTACCGGAAGTCGGTGCAGCGGACTGGCCTCAACACCCATGTGAAATATCTGATGCTGGCCCATGCCTTTGAAACGCTGGGCTGCAATGCCGTGGAATTCCGTACGCATTTCTTTAACCGCCAGAGCCGTACGGCGATCGAGAGGCTGGGTGCCAAGCTGGATGGTATCCTGCGCTCCCACATGATCATGCCGGACGGCTCTCTCCGTGATACATGCGTTTACAGCATCCTGACCCACGAATGGGCGGCTGTGAAAACCCATCTGGATTTTATGAAGAGGCGCTGATCCGCTCCCGCAATTCCGTTTTCAGGACTTTGCCGTAGTTATTCTTGGGCAGGGCATCCATAAAGAAATATTCCTTGGGGCGTTTGAAACGGGCCATATGCTCCAGGCAGAATGCATCCAGATCCTTTGATGACAGGGATG
Source organism: Alphaproteobacteria bacterium UBA6062 (assembly GCA_002428885.1). Classification (GTDB taxonomy): domain Bacteria; phylum Pseudomonadota; class Alphaproteobacteria; order Sneathiellales; family Sneathiellaceae; genus Sneathiella. The sequence continues at coordinate 1,516 of DIYE01000029.1, read as the reverse complement.
AACTGTCCCCCACGACGAAGGCAACGACTTCCTCCCCCCAGTCAGGATGGTGGCGCCCGATGACAGAGGCTTCCTCGACCGCAGAATGAGTCAGCAGGATTTCTTCAATTTCCCGGGGATAGATGTTGGTACCACCGGAGATGATCAGGTCTTTTGAGCGGTCTTTCAGGGTTACGAACCCGTCTTCATCGAGACATCCCATATCTCCGGTATAAAGCCAGCCGTCCCGGATGGTCTCCCGGGTTGCCTCTTCATTCTGCCAGTAGCCCAGCATGACAACATCGCCGCGCACGGTAATTTCACCAACCTCACCGACCGGGCAGGTATTGCCGTGTTCATCGACGATCCGGATCTGCACATCTGTTCGTTCCGTTCCAACGGAGGCCAGCCGTTCGGCCCGGCGGGGATGATCGGTATTTTCGCTGAGCTCCCACTGGGTGAGGACCGTGATGGTCATGGGGGCTTCGCCCTGCCCGTAGATCTGGCAGAATTTAGGGCCGATAGCGTCCAGAGCTTTGCGGATATCCGCTTCATACATGGGGCCGCCGCCATAGACGATCAGCTTGATATTGCTGATATCCGCACCGGTAAAAGCCTCGTGACCGATCAGCCGGTGCACCATGGTTGGCGCAAAAAAGAAGCAGGAACCCGGATAATGAGTGATCAGATCCAGGGTTTCCGGCGGCTCGAAACCTCCGCTTAAGGGCGTGACCTGAATCCCTCCCTTGGCGATCAGCGGGATACCATAGAGGCCGGAACCATGGGTTTGCGGGGCAGCATGGATCACAGCATCTCCCGGAGAGATGGTGGTAACATCGGAAAAATAACTGGTGATGCTGCACAGCAGGTTGCGGTGACTGAGCATGGCTCCTTTGGGTTTGCCGGTTGTTCCCGACGTGTAAAAGAGCCAGGCCAGATCATCAGGTGCCATTTCCTGAAGAAGAAGTTTTTCACCAAGCTTCATGTCTGCATAATCCGGCGTGGAAATATCCAGGATCCGGGCACCGCCCAGTGCGGCGAGCTCCGTTGCCAATTCAGGTGTTGCAAGGGTCAGTTTTGCACCGGAATTTTCCAGAATGTAGGAAAATTCGGAGATATGTAGTTTGGCGTTTACGGGAACAGCCACCAGCCCGGCATGCCAGACCGCAAACAGGGAAATCCAGTATTCCGGGTGGTTTTTCATGATCAGCGCCACCCGGTCCCCTTTTTCAAGGTCGTATTTTTCCAGCAGATTACCGGCAAGAGCCGCAGACTGATCGGCAAATTCCCGATAAGTGGCAGTTATATCCTTGCCGTGGGCAAGGGCCGGATAATCGGCAAAAATTTTGGCGGTGCGAACCAGCAGGTTGGCTATATTCATGATATTGTCTCCGGATCCCTGTCGGATCTCTTTCTTCTATTCTGCGGCCGCCTCCCCGGTTTTCTCCGGTCTTGTGGCATGCCCCTCCGTGTCAGCCACCATAATAGCAGAAGTCCGGGAAGGGCCGCCAGTGTGGTTAGCAGGAAGAAATTCATG
>DIYE01000046.1 GCA_002428885.1 Alphaproteobacteria bacterium UBA6062 | reverse complement strand
TAATGCGCGTTGAAGTCTTCTTCGATGGTCTCAGGCGGGGCCAGAGGTTTCTCGATCACGCCAAGCAGCGGCAGGATTACGAGGAAATACGCAAACCAGTAGGCAGAGGCGATCAGCGAGAAGGTCGCATAGGGTTCTTCCGCGGGCATCGCACCCAGCCACATCAGAGCAAAGAAGTCGATGATCAGCAGGTAGAACCACCATTTGAACATCGGACGATACCGACCTGAACGCACAGTCGAGGTGTCCAGCCAGGGCGCCAGAGCCATGGCCAGGATCGCACCGAACATCGCCAGAACACCGAAGAATTTCGCATCAATGATGCCGCCGGTGATGAAGCTGGCGAACTGAACAACCCAGACCTCGCCGGTGAAGGCGCGCAGGATCGCGTAGAACGGCAGGAAGTACCATTCCGGAACGATGTGAGCCGGTGTCACCAGCGGGTTAGCCGGAATATAGTTGTCCGGATGCCCAAGATAGTTCGGTGCGTAAAACAGGAACGCTGAGAAGAAAATCAGGAAAATAGCCAGACCGAACAGATCCTTCACAGTGTAGTAAGGATGGAACGGGATACTATCCTGTTTGTCTTTGATCTCAATCCCTGTCGGGTTATTGGAACCGTGGGTGTGCAATGCCCAGATATGCAGGATTACGACACCAACGATAACGAACGGCAGCAGATAATGCAGGCTGAAGAAACGGTTCAGAGTCGGATTATCGACGGAGAAACCACCCCACAGCCAGGTTACGATCGTATCACCAACGACCGGAATAGCACCGAACAGGTTGGTGATCACAGTCGCACCCCAGAAGCTCATCTGACCCCAGGGAAGAACATACCCCATAAAAGCCGTGGCCATCATCAACAGGAAGATGACAAGACCGAGCCACCACAGCAGTTCACGCGGCGCTTTATAGGAGCCGTAATACAGCCCTCTAAAGATGTGCAGGTAAACGACAATGAAGAACATGGAGGCTCCGTTGGCATGCATATACCGGATAAGCCAGCCATAATTCACGTCCCGCATGATGTGCTCCACGCTGTCAAACGCGAGATCTACATGGGCCGTATAATGCATAGACAGGACAATGCCTGTTACAATCTGGACAACCAGCATAAACCCGGCCAGGGAACCAAAAGTCCACCAGTAGCTCAGATTCTTCGGCGTCGGATAATCGTAAAGAGCATGATGTAACATGCCAGGAAGCGGCAAACGATGCTCGACCCACTTAAGAATGGGATTTTTTGGTTCAAATGACATATCTGCGTCCCCTCTAGCCGATCTTCACTGTGGTATCGTCGAGGAACTCGTACGGTGGTACGACGAGATTGGTCGGTGCAGGCCCTTTGCGGATACGACCCGACGTATCATAGTGAGAGCCATGGCACGGGCAGAACCAGCCATCGAAATCACCGGCCTCTTTCAAAGGTACACAGCCCAGATGGGTACAGATACCAAGCATAACCAGCCACTCAGGTTTGATAACCCGATCTGCATCAGCCTGAGGATCCGGTAGTACAGCAATATCGGTATCTTCCGCGGCAGTAATCTCTTCAGGTGTACGGTGCCTGATGAAAACCGGCTTTCCCTGCCAGACAGCTGTGATTTCAGAGCCTTTCTCGATGGCACCCAGATCCACTTCCGTGGAAGAAAGTGCCAACACATCGGCGGAAGGATTCATCTGATCCACAAAGGGCCAGATAGCCAGTGCTGTCCCCACGGCGCCAACGCCACCAGCAGCAATATATAGAAAATCGCGGCGCTCTACGCCGTCTTCTTCTACAGGGGTGGTAGTAGTCATTAAACTTCCCCAGGTTTCCAAATTAATCTCTAGCGAACGCTTTTTGTCACCATAATTGCCCAATGTCCAGCCCCAAGGCGAAGAATGTGGCAATAAGTAGCAGAATTGCTTTGTCATTGTGGCATGAAAGCCATTAAAACAATCTTTATGGAGCTCGCACTATATCAACCTGACATCGCCCCCAATGTTGGAACCCTTATCAGACTGGGTGCCTGTCTCGGTATCAAAGTCAATATTATCGAGCCCTGCGGCTTTCCATTCGGCACCAAAGACATGAAACGGGCAGCCATGGATTACGCCAGCCTTGCCGACATAGAGCGGCACAGCTCTTTTGACAAGTTCCGGCAAAACAGATCCGGACAAAGATTGATTCTTTTGACGACGAAATCGGCTTCCGATTACACGGCTTTCGAATTTCGATCGGACGATATCCTGCTGCTTGGACAGGAAAGTTCAGGTGTCCCGGAGACGGTTCATGCCTCTGCGGAGGCACGCCTGACCATCCCCATGCAGCCAGGTGCGCGATCTATTAATGTCGCCCTGTCCGCTGCCATGGTTGCCGGTGAGGCTTTACGGCAAACCGGCGCCTTTACAAACCTTCTTCAAAAGCAAATATGACAGAAACAATGACAAACACCATTGAAGAGCAGAAAAACCGCGCATCTGCCTGGTTCCGGGACCTCAGGAACCAGATCCGGGACAGTTTCGAACAGTTGGAGCAGGAACTGACAGGTATACATCGTGATCTTGCTCCCGGACGCTTTGAACAGACGAACTGGGACAGGCCCGGCGGCGGCGGCGGCGAGATGTCAGTAATGAAAGGCCGGGTGTTTGAGAAGGTTGGCGTTAATATTTCAACCGTTCATGGCCAGTTTTCTGATGAATTCAAAAGCAACATCCCGGGCACTGAAGAATCCTCGAACTTCTGGGCAAGCGGCATCTCTCTCGTTGCCCATATGCGTTCCCCTCTTGTGCCGGCCGTTCATATGAATACACGGCATATTATAACCGGAAAATCCTGGTTCGGCGGCGGCGCCGACCTCACACCGATCTATCCGGATGATCAGGATACGAAGAGCTTTCACAAAGCCCTGCAATCAGCCTGTGACAGACATGATCCCGACTATTATCCGCGCTTCAAGAAATGGTGCGATGAGTATTTCTTCCTGCCCCATAGAAATGAAGCGAGAGGTGTCGGCGGTATCTTTTATGACAAACTGGAAGGTGACTGGGAAGGATCTTTCGCCTTTACTCAGGATGTGGGACGGGCTTTCAGGGATATCTATCCGGAAATCGTCCGCCGTCACATGAACAAGGACTGGACAGCAGAACAGCGGGAATATCAGTTGGTACGGCGCGGCCGGTATGTGGAATTCAATCTGCTGTATGACCGAGGAACAACCTTCGGACTGAAGACCGGAGGCAATACCGAAGCGATCCTCATGTCACTCCCGCCGGAAGTTAAGTGGCCGTGATCACACTTTGATTATGACGGTCCGATTATTAATAAAGCCACTGTGATCAGCCTCACATTGCGCCTCTTGGCAAACCGACCAAAGCCCCCTACGTTCCCTTTGACGTTTTAATCACGTTGCAGGATCTGGAAAAGCTGCCGGCATTCTGGTTCATATCCCTCCTCCGGTTGTTACGACGCCAGCCGGAGCCTGAACCGAGAAGATGGTTTGCTTGAAAGTTTCGCTCAATTCGGAGGCAAGGCAGTATTTGGTTCCGGAGATTAATTCTTCCCTCCTTAAAGACCCCGACTAGCCATCGGGGTCTTTTTGCATGCGCAGGATCACCATCCTAGCGTGACCTCAGTCACAACGAACCGCTCCGGAACCGGAATTTGCCGCTGAAATACATGGGTGACGTGACGGCGCGCACATTGGAATTGCTTTAAAGTAGCTCAAAAGCTTTGTATAATAAGGACATCAACAAACGGAATGTGAGGTTTATCATGGTTAGATTCAGATACAGTCTGCTGACAATAGTTGTACAGGCCTATGAAACCATCTCTCATATGCACCAACGCCCCCATGGACATATGAAGCCTTGTCATTCCTGTCATTACCCTGGGGATTGAACCCTCTGTCAATCCCTCCCTCGAGAAGGCCTCGTCTCCGGACGAGGCCTTTTATTTTGCCTCAAACAGGAATTCAGAGCGTTCCATATAACCTGTCGCCAGCATCTCCAAGACCGGGAACGATGTAAGC
>DIYE01000161.1 GCA_002428885.1 Alphaproteobacteria bacterium UBA6062 | reverse complement strand
CGGGGTGATTCCAACAACGAGATGCTGCAGCGGATCTACGGAACCGCGTGGCGGACCGAAAAGGAATTAAAGGCATATTTACATCGCCTCGAAGAAGCGGAAAAGCGCGATCACCGCAAACTTGGAAAGCAGATGGATTTGTTCCACATGCAGGAAGAAGCGGTGGGTATGGTTTTCTGGCACGAAAAGGGCTGGACCCTTTATCGGACACTGGAAAATTATATCCGGAATAAGCTGAAAAAGGCCGACTACAAGGAAGTTAGGACACCTCAACTGGTTGATCGCAAGCTCTGGGAAGATTCAGGGCATTGGGAAAAATTCCGGGATGGTATGTACACGACGGAATCTGAGGAACGTACGTTTGCACTGAAGCCAATGAACTGCCCTTGCCATGTTCAGATCTTCAATCAGGGTGTCACAAGTTATAGAGACTTACCTCTTCGCATGTCTGAATTTGGGGCCTGTCACCGCTATGAGCCATCCGGCGCTCTGCACGGTATTATGCGGGTTCGAGGATTTACGCAGGATGATGGCCATATCTTCTGTACAGAAGATCAGATCATGTCCGAAACCGAAACCTTTTGTGCCCTGCTTCAGGATGTTTATAAGGATTTCGGCTTCACGAATGTGAGGGTTAAATTCTCTGACAGACCTGAGGTTCGGGCGGGTGATGACGCGACCTGGGATCGGGCCGAAGCTGCACTCCATGAAGCCATCAATAATGTCGGATTGCCTTATACTCCTAATCCGGGGGAGGGTGCTTTCTACGGTCCAAAACTGGAGTTTGTGTTGACCGACGCTATTGGTCGGGACTGGCAATGCGGAACATATCAGGTTGATTTGATCCTGCCGGAACGCCTCAATGCCAATTATATTGGTGAAGACGGAGCCAAGCATCGCCCTGTTATGTTGCACCGGGCCATTTTCGGTTCCATGGAACGCTTTATTGGTATTCTGATCGAGGAGTTTTCCGGACGGTTCCCGCTCTGGCTGGCGCCGACCCAGATTGCGGTGGCAACCATTACCGATGAGGCGGACGATTACGCCCGGCAGGTGCTGGCGGCGGCCGAGGCACGGGGGATGCGCGGTGTTCTTGATCTACGTAATGAAAAGATCAATTACAAGGTTCGAGAGCATAGCCTTGCCAAAGTTCCGGCCTTGCTGGTTGCTGGTAAGCGTGAGGCGGAAGAGAAGACTATTTCCATTCGTCGTCTGGGCGATAAGCACCAGAAGGTGATGGATCTGGAAGAAGCATTGGACTTGCTGGCTGAGGAAGCCCGTGTTCCGGGATCTTGATTCTCAGGAATGTTAACGAAAAGGATGGAACTCATCCGGTAAAACTGTAAAATAGTGGTAAGAGACGGGAGGGATTCCCGTCTCAAGCCCGTTTCAACGACCAAGGAGAAAGTAAATAGCCCGCCCTCAAAGAAATACGGTTCCTGTCAAGGAAGGACCCCGTACGAACGAAGATATTGATACCGCTGAAGTCCGTCTGATTACTGAAACAGGCGATAATATCGGCGTGGTGAAAATTGAAGTTGCTGCCGGTCTTGCGGATGAAGCCGGACTGGATATTGTCGAGGTTTCGCCCGGGGCGACGCCTGTCTGCAAGATCATGGATCACGGCCGCGCGAAATTCGAGGCGCAAAAGAAAGCCGCGAAAGCCCGCAAGAAGCAGAAAACGGTCGACATCAAGGAAATCAAGATGCGTCCCAACATTGACCAGCATGACTATGACGTCAAAATGCGGTCTGTGACAAAATTCCTGGGAGCCGGCGACAAGGTCAAACTGACCATGCGCTTCCGCGGCCGCGAAATGGCGCATCAGGAACTCGGCATGCAGCTTCTGAATCGGGTGAAGGAAGAAACGGCAGAAACCGCAAAAGTGGAGCAGCATCCGAAAATGGAAGGTCGGCAGATGACTATGGTTATCGCCCCGCTGCAGAACAAATAAAGATTTATGTCGGTTGAAAACTGACTACCCAGCCCTCCTGCCCAGGCCGGAGGGCTTTTTATTTTCAATGAGATCATTAATGGGTCCTGACCCTAATAAGGACAAGAAAAGGCAATGACATATAACACGCTGGACTGCACACAATCGGGATCCGTTCTCACCATTCGTTTAAACCGACCGGATCAGATGAATGCTTTTACCGTCGACATGGCTCACGAACTGATCGCTGAACTGGATCGGGCGGATGCGGATGATTCCGTTCGGGCGATTATTTTCACTGGAGCCGGCCGCGCCTATTGTGCCGGGATGGATCTGTCCAGTGAAGGTAATGTGTTCGGGCTGGATGAAAGCGTTGATCCCGTGTCCCCTGAAATGGAGAAAAACCGGGATCTGGGCGGTATCATGACTTTACGTATGTTCCGGATGAAGAAGCCGTTGATTGGCGCGATCAACGGGGCGTCCGTCGGTGTCGGTTCTACCATGCAACTTCCTATGGATGTCCGCATCGCCAGTGAAGAAGCGAAATTCGGATTTGTTTTCTCGCAGCGCGGTGTGACCCTTGAAAGCTGCGCCAGCTGGTTTTTGCCGCGTCTGGTCGGGTTGCCAAAAGCTCTGGAATGGTCTTTTACCGGCAAAGTCTTCGGTGCTGACGAAGCGCTCGCTGGCGGCCTTGTCAGTGAGATTTTGACGCCTGATGCTCTTCTGAACCGGGCGAATGAAATTGCTGAAAGTTTCTGTAGCAACACAAGCGCCATGTCGGTGGCCGCCAACCGGCAGCTTCTGTGGCGGATGATGGGGGCTGACCATCCCATGGAGGCTCACAAAATTGAAAGCCGGACCATGCTTCATTCCAGCATGCGGGACGGCAAGGAAGGCGTGCAGTCCTTTCTTGAAAAACGCCCTCCGGCATTTGCCGATAAAATCTCAGCAGGCGCACCTGCCGGCTTGAACTGGGAGGACGAGCCGGACTGGTCCTGATGGTTTTCAGCACTGCGGGTCGGGTTTCAGTCCTTCCCGCAGTGTTTCCATACTAAATGGTTCACTTTTATCGGCCAGATTGACTGTGATGGTGACTGCGTCCAGAACCTTGTAATCACCGGCAGAATTAAACCGCTACAGAAGGGGCGCTTCCTTACCGCCAAAACCCTTATCCGTACAGTAGGGAGAAGTATCGCCATGGATCAGGAGAACCGGTTTTCCATAGGTCCCCGCTTTTTGACGGAGATGATTGTTCAGTTTGGCAAAGCCGTTGCATTTCTGCGGATTGCTCTCTGAACAGATCCCGTCATATTTGGCGCGGCTGGGATCTCCCTGCATACCGACAATAACCGCAGGCGCATTCAGGCGGTCTGCGGCTTCAAATAACAGATCCAGCCAAGCGATATTGGCGGCATCTCGGGCTGCTACATGGGCCAGGGCGAGAGGCAGGGGATCCTCCAGAATTTCCGCCCGCCCGTTGTTGGTGCCAACCACATGCAGCGTTGCAAAGGGAATGCCTTTATGGATCCAGCGTTTATTTTCCGGATAGAGGGGCTGGCTTTTTACAGTGAGAGAAGAGGGGTAGGGATCACTGTCCTGATAAAACAGGCGCCTGATCTGATCCAGCTTGGCAATTTCCGAGGTCGGCGCTCCGGTTTTCTTCCGGTCGCAATCCGTCCAGTCATTATCGCCGGGCGTAAAGAAAACGGCTTCCGGATGCATGTCCCTGATTTCCCGGGCCCTCATATCCAGCAGAAGGTCGCTGCAGGCCAGGCTACCGCTATTAATATCACCCAGATGCATCAGGAAGGGACCGGGCCTGGCAAGAAGGGCGGGGACAATCGTTTCGCTGAGAAGGGTTTCCTGCTGTGCATTATAAGGGATATCGGAGATGACATTGAACGTGAAAGCGGCTCTTTCATCGCTATTTGCAAAAGCCTGAGGCAGAATCAGGAAGGGAAGAAGCAGCTTGCATAGAGTTCGGCTGAGTAGTCCGATGGCTTTCATGGGCAGGTCTCCGGCGAATTCAGGGACGAAAGGGTAGAATACAGCATAATTGAATGACGGATAGAGAGGGAAAAGCATGAATTATTTATGGCATCGGAAAAGCGCTAAATCAGGGCTTGAATTCTGAACGGCGCGCGGGTATAACCCTCGCTTCGTCGAGCATTCCGGCCAAAAAGGGCTGCCGAGTTTGCTCATTCGCTTCAACGGTAATTTAAAGGAAGCCAAAATGCCCAAACTGAAAACCAAGAGTGGCGTGAAGAAACGCTTCTCTCTGACGGCCAAAGGTAAGGTCCGTGCAAACCAGGCTGGCAAGCAGCATGGTATGATCAAACGCACCAACAAACAGATCCGTAATCAGCGTGGTACGACAGTTCTGTCTGACCAGGACGCCCGGATCGTCAAAAAGTTTTTACCCTACGGCTAAGGAGAGTAGACCATGGCACGTGTAAAACGCGGTGTGACTACTCACGCCCGCCACAGAAAAGTTATCAAAGCAGCGAAAGGATATTACGGTCGCCGTAAAAACACTTTCCGGACTGCTGTTCAGGCTGTTGAAAAAGCAGGCCAGTACGCTTATCGCGACCGTCGCGTTAAAAAGCGGAACTTCCGGGCCCTTTGGATCCAGCGTATCAATGCCGCTTCCCGTGAACTTGGCATGACCTACGGCAACTTTATGCACGGCCTCAAGCTGGCCGGCATCGACCTGGACCGTAAGGTTCTTGCCGATATTGCCGTTCGCGAGCCTGAGGCCTTCAAGGCATTGGTTGAAGCTGCTGAAAAGGCATCTGCCAAAGCCTGATTTTGTCGGGCCCTCGAAAATACGCGTGAATGCGCACTGGATTTTTTCGACGACCACTTTATTAAAAGGGGGCCCGGTTTTTTGCGGGTCCCCTTTTTTGATTGCGAGTGATGATGCAGGATATTGAAACGCTTGAAAGCGAGATACTGACAAAGATCAGTGCTGCGAAAGACGTAGAGGCACTGGAAGCCGTGCGGATCGCCGCCCTTGGCAAAAAGGGTGAGGTCAGTCTGATGATGCGCGGGCTGGGCCAGATGGCGCCTGAAGAGCGGCAGGAAGTTGCCCCCAAACTGAACCGGATGAAGCAAAGCCTTCTGGATGCCATCGACCAGGCGAAAGACGGGCTTAACAAGGCGGCACTGGAAGCGCGCCTGGCAACGGAAAGCATCGATATCACGCTGCCTGGCCGCCCGGAGGCCGAAGGACGTATCCATCCGATCAGCCAGGTAACGGACGAAATTACCGAGATTTTTGCCGATATGGGCTTCACCATTGCGGAAGGCCCGGATATCGAAGATGATTTTCATAACTTTACGGCCCTGAATATCCCGCCGGAACATC
>DIYE01000297.1 GCA_002428885.1 Alphaproteobacteria bacterium UBA6062 | reverse complement strand
CGTTGGCATCGATGTAAGCCAACGGCTCTCCGACCGGAACGTCGGAAAAGGTTCTGCTGAAGGTCATATCCTGTCCCTTGAGGCGAATGCCCCGGTAAGCATCACTTCCACGGATACCGGTCATGGCATTGCCGTAATGATCAATATAAACCACTTCTTCCAGATCCATCCGACTAGTTGCTGTTAAAATCTCCGAACGCTCTATTTTGCGGAGCTTGTCTGAGGCACATCCGGCCAGAATGTCAGCGGCAACGGGTGCAAACAGATCCCGACCGTGAAAGCTGGCTGAAAGCATCTCCGGTCGCCAGACGATCTCGAATGCCTCTGCGTTCAGATCCTCAAGAATCAGCTTTTCGAACAATCCATTATCGGGCCCGACAAACCATCGGCCGGACGCCTGCAAGGCAAGTGGTCGCCTCTCGCTTCCCACTCCTGGATCGACTACGGACAGAAACAGACTTCCTTTCGGGAAATCATCTTTATACGCAGCCAGAAGACATCCGGCAGCCTGGGGATTAAACACTGGTGCATCTGAAAAGAGCGGGAAAATATCGCCGTCATATCCTGCAAGACGCAGCCGCGCACTCATCTGGGCCTGATAAGGTCCGCTGTTTCCGAAATCGGTAAACAAAAGGATCATGAGATCTTATGCTTCCGGCAGTTCGGCAACGATGAACAATCGGGAAAACGGATAAAGCGTGGAACCGTCTTCCCGCTGCGGATAAGCTTCGAGCAGTAGGTCTGCATATATCTGTTCAAAAACCTCCACATCCTGACCATCCAGTGCCGACAGAAAAGGCCTAAGTGCCGTGCTTCGCGTCCATTCAAGCACCGCATTTTTCCCTTTTAGAATCTGAAAGTAGGTTGTCTCCCAGATATTCAGATGAGCAACCCGGGGTGAGAGAAGATCGTAATACCAGTTGATATTATGAACGGGGGCAGGCCGTACCAGATGGCCTAACCGGTCAATCCATTCCTCGGATTGGGCGAGATCATAAAGGGTTTGATGGGAAGGAGCCGTAAAGTTATTAGGCATCTGAACCGCCAGAACACCTCCGGGCCGGAGCCGCTCCAGCATGGCCGGAAACAGGCTTTCATGCTCATCAAGCCAATGTAAAGCCGCGTTGGAAAAGATAAGATCGCCCTTATTGTCAGGGTTGAAATCCCCAATCTCTTCCAGTTTCCACTCCAAGGACGGATGATCCGTTGCCGCTTTTCGCAGCATCTCATCAGAACTGTCGATGCCGGTGACGACCGCCTCTCTCCATCGCCTGGACAGCAGTGATGTCACATTCCCGGTTCCGCACCCCAGATCATAGATAACAGACGGCGAAGCCAGCGTTACCTGGGACAACAGGTCCAGGGCCGGCCTCAGTCGGTGATCGGTATATAAATGATAGTGATCCGGGTTCCAGCTCATCAGAAATCCTTCTTCCTTCTCAGCGCAATCGGTGGGTTACCGATTGTACCAATGTATCAGGATTTCATGAATAGCTAACTTTTGGAAAAATCAGGAAAATAACGGGTTAGTCCAGTTTGTCGTCCGCCTTCACGTCATCTTTCTTGGCTTCAACGAAAGGCCAGGGGAAGATAGATTTTCTCTCTTTTTTCTGGCTGATGACTTCGACTTTGGCACCTTTGGAACCCAGTTCGCTGACCGTTCGAACCCGCTCGGACTGCTCTGTATTATAAGGATTCTTCTGGGAATAGCAGTCGACGCCCCCCAGGGTCCGGTAACAATATACCTGCTCCTGCTTGATGGCTTCCCGCTTTTCCTTGCAATAGTCTTCACCGAACATAACATTGACGGATGTGCATTGCATTTCCGTCATCTGGGAAATTTTTTCGTCAATCACAGCCACAGCGGCCCCGGTACAGCCGGTAACTGAGAAGAGCGCTAAAAGCGAAAATGTGATCGATAAAATCCGTGCCATACCCTGTCCTCCAATACGCGAAGACATAATCAAGAGCTGCTAGTATGGCCGGGAAGAAGTTTCCAAAAGATTAATAAACACTCTTAATCCGGTAATCGGATGACAAAAACCGTCCCGTCCGGACCGGTTTTCTCTACGGTCAGTTCCCCGCCGTGAGCGGTCACCAGTTCCATGGCGATGGAAAGACCAAGCCCGGTACCACCCGCCTTCGCCGATCCTGCAAAAGGCTCAAACAGATGCTGAAGCGCCTTGTCCGGGATACCGGGGCCATCATCACTGACCTTGATTTGACGATACCCGTTTGCCTCCTGGGCACTAAGGGAAATTGTCCCTGCATCCCTTAAGGCTTCTGCCGCGTTTCGACATAAATTCAAAAGCACACGATAAAGCTGTTCCCGATCCGCCGAAATCTTAAAGTCATCGGAAATTTGATCATTCCAGCGAATATCCGCATTTTCCGGCACAGCGACCGAAGCTTTGACTTCCTTCAGCAAAGGCGCCAGCGGAAAATTCTCTTTTTCAGGCTGTCTTTCTTCTGCCTTACCGTATTTCAAGGTTTCTGTGCACAGATCAATTGCCCGGTCAATACTGGCAACCAGACGCGGTACGACTTTCTGCACGTGCGGATCATCAACCTGTGCAAGACCGTCACTCACAATATGTGAGGTCGATAGAATATTCCTAAGATCATGACTGATTTTGGTAACAGCCGTCCCTAGAGCGGCCAGATGCTGCTTTTGCTTCAGCGCGAAACGAAGCCGGGCCTGCATGATCTCCAGCTCCCGTTCGGCCGTGCCGATTTCATCCATCCGGCCTGAAGGCTTGACGGTCACCGAAGGGTCTTCCGGAGAGCGGCGAAAAGCAATCATGCTGGCACTCATCCGCCCCATGGGACGAACCATCAGCCAATGCAAAGACAGAAAGACCAGCACGGCGGTAAGGACTGAAATCGCAAGGGATAACCAGAAAATATTCTTGGCATAGTCCAGCATGGCAGCCACAAGCGGCGCTTCATCAATAACCATCTCAAGCGACGATGTCGGCGCATTCTCGATGGGAGAAACCACCCGGATGATCCGGTTATCCCGTATCATAAGCGCTTCAATAGCATCTTCTATTAGTTTCAGCGGTGTTCGTTTGGAGAGATTAAAGCTCGCATCGACGGCAACGGGCATTTCCTCACTGAGCATCAGCATGGCGGAATTGGCGCTTCTGAAAACAACGGACCGGGCCCCGACCCGAAACAAAAGCTCTGCCTTTAGTTCATTGGAAACCATATTATCCGGGGACGCCAGCAAAGCGAGCGACGCCAGATGAGCAAATTCCGACTTCTTATCGAGATAATTAAGCCGGAAAAAGGCAACAGACGGCACAAAGATCAACACCTCCGCCAGCATGACAAACAGAATTGTCAGAATGAGCAGCTGTGCGGACAGGCTCCTGAAAACCTTCGATATTTTCTGAAGATACCCCATGATGTGCAAAATATACAAAAACGGAGCCGTAACCAACCATTTGCGGATCCTGTTCCTGCTTTAATACCCCGTTTTATACCCCTGCTTCCGATAACGCCGATTATTCAACCAAACATCGACAGAAATTTGACGATCCGTCTTGTTTTTGCACTGAACAACTGCGGCGTATAAAAACTGCCGGCGGCCCGCTTGTTGATTTCTCCCAGCGTCGGATAAGGAGAAATAAAGCTGGCCATGGTCGAAATTTTTAGCCCTCCCGTAATGGCCAGCGCCCAGGGCTGGATAAGCTCACCAGCCTGCACACCGACGATACCAGCGCCCAGGATCTTGCCCTTCTTGGTTACAACCGCTTTCACCAGCCCTTCCGTCTTGCGTTCAGCTCTCGCCCGGTCATTGTCGGCATAGGGAAAAGTGAGAACCTGGATACTATCACCAAATTTTTCGCGCGCCTGCGCTTCCGTCAGGCCTACATTGGCAATCTCAGGATCCGTATAGGTCACCCAAGGCAAGCCGTCGTAATTTACCTTGGCCGGAAGACGAAACAGGGCATTTCGGATAACAATACCCGCATGATAACCTGCCACATGCGTGAACTGAAAACCGCCTGCCGCATCACCGATGGCAAAGACCTTCTTATTACTGGTTCTTAAGCGTTCATCAACCTGAATGCCAGCTTTGGAGGCTTGGATACCGGCCGCCTCAAGATTAAGACGATCCAGATTAGGCTTGCGGCCTGCAGCAACCAACAAATGCGATCCTGTCAGGCTTTCCCCGCCTTCAAGATCAATCCGGACACCTCCATCTGCCTGGCGGCTGACCAGCTCGATTTTCACGCCTTCCCGGATATCAATACCCTCGTCCCGCAACAGTTTGAGGGCAACGGATGTGAGGTCCGGATCATCCTTACCAAGGGCGGTAAACGCTTCCAGAACGGTTACCTTACTGCCCAGGCGATGATGGGCCTGCGCCATCTCCATACCGATAGGGCCGCCGCCAATCACCAGCAGATGATCCGGCTTCTCTCTATTCTCAAACAGTGTTTCGTTGGTCAGATATCCGCATTCCTCAAGCCCGGGGACAGGAGGCGTGGCCGCAGAAGACCCTGTCGATATGACAAAGCGGCGCGCCTTTACCTTTACATCCCCTACGGACACTTCATCGGGCGCCGTAAATCCGCCATAGCCCTGCAACACCCGGACGCCAAGACTTTCGAAGCGCTCGACAGAATCATGAGGCTCAATCCCGGCAATCACATCCGCCACATGCTCCATAGCCTTGGCGTAATCCGCTTTTAAAGGCTCGCCCGTAACACCAAAGATATCCGCATCATGAAGGCCATAGGCCTTTTTGGCGGCAGCAATCAGGGCCTTTGACGGGACACAGCCATAATTCAGGCAATCCCCGCCCATCTTCCCGCCTTCAATCAGGATGGTATCTGCCCCCATCTGACTGGCACCCGCCGCAACGCTCAGCCCTCCGGAACCACCACCGATAATGCACAGATCGGCTTTCAGTGTTTTTGTCATCTGCATATCTCCGATATAAAGGGGGTCAGCTGGCAGTCTTGCGAAATTTCTTGATGAGAATAGGAAGAAGGGCAACGGCGCTCAGTGCAATCAGGGAAATCAGTATTTCCTTGGTGACCAGGGATCCGATATCGAATTCCAGGACACAGTCCGCTTTACCACTCGCCTGGCACGTCGCATGCTTTTCCTGCTGCTCGACAATGACGCTATCTAAACCGGTCCCGATAAACGCAAAGGCAAACGTGCCGGGAATGATACCAACAAATGTGCCAATGATATACGTTCTGAGATTAACGCCCAGGAAGGCGGGCGCGATATTTACCAGCCAGAACGGAAAGGCCGGAACAAGGCGCAGAAACAAAAGGTAGCTCATGGCGTTATCTTTGAACCCGGCTTCCAGCTTGGCAAGCCAGGGGCCAGCCTTCTCTCGTAGAGGATCACCCAGGGACGTGGCGGCGATCAGGAAAAGAATGGTGGCGCCTACTGTCGCCGAAAACACGGTCAGCAGGCCACCGACGAACCAACCGAACAGAAACCCGCCTGTAACAGTCAAAAGAAGTCCGCCAGGGACCGAAGCAGCGATGGCAATCGTATAAAGAACGAAATAAAGCGCCATGGCGGCGACGTAGTTATTGGCGACGAAATCCAGTAGCCTGTCGCGATTGTCACTAAGGGCTTTAAAGGTCAGATAATCATCCAGACCAAAAACGAAAAAGGAGGCAAACAGAAGAATCAGAACAATAAGGGGGAGAAATTTCTTAAATCGCCCGCCATTTTGCGTCTGGCCTTCGGTTTCGGTGGCATTCCCCATATTGATTCGTTCCTTCCTTTACAGACGTCATTCCTGTCCAGGGGACGGTCCCGATACGGATCGCCCCTGCCGTTTGGCATAAGTCCTTAACGGAACAATAGCACAAGAATGACGCAATTACCTTTCACAAACCTTTACAAAGACCGGAAACCCTTTATGCAAATGGCATTTTCCCCCGTTTCCCGGCCCTTTGTCATTCTCTGAACATAAACAGCCGTCCTAAATGCAAAAGCGCTCTTCACCCAATCGTGAGACAAGTTGAGAGGTCTCAGGGCGTAAAATTAACACTGCTTCCGCCAGGCAAAAGGATAAATGATCTCCTCCATTGACTTCCGGGGTCTCACCCCTTATACAGCGGAGCTTAATTTTCTCATCGCGCGACGTTGCGCGGATGATTGACGGAGAAGTCACGTGAAACGTACATATCAACCGAGTAAACTCGTGCGCGCTCGCCGCCAC
>DIYE01000296.1:973-8861 GCA_002428885.1 Alphaproteobacteria bacterium UBA6062 | reverse complement strand
TCCTTGCAGTCTTTTGCCGTTTTCTGCACCAGGAACTGCTTAAATTGTGAACGAGCGGCCTTGCAGCCCGCGCCGTAAATTTAAGAGCTATAGGGAGGATCTTTCCATGACACCGGGACCCGCATCACCGGCGGACAATCAGAATGGAGAGAAAGCGCCGGAAGCCGAACAGGCTCTGCGCGAGGATTTTTCAGCTGTTCCAGAAACAGGCCTTTTAGGGCGATTGATCGCGAAAGCCGGAACGGTGTTCGCTTTCTGCTTCCTGATTTCCATGGTTATCCTCCTGATGGAGGTGATCTTGCGATATGTGTTTCATTCTCCCACCCTGTGGGCTCATGAGACCACATCCTTCCTGACCTCGGTCGGTTTCCTATTCGGTGGTCTTTACTGTATCGCCCGTGACAAGCATATCCGCGTGGTCCTGATTTATGATTCTCTGAGCCATAAGATGCGCAGGTATTTCAATATCGTGATCAGTCTGATCAATTGCCTGGCGGCGGGTATCTTTGCCTGGGCTTCCTGGCAGATGGTGAAGCGTGCCGCCTTTGCGCCGGATGGGTCTGTTCGTTTCGAAGCGTCCGGGTCTGCGTGGAACCCTCCTTTTCCGGCTTTTACCAAGATTTTCCTGCTGATTATCCTGATTTTGATGACAGTCCAGTTTCTGATCCTTGCCTGGAAATATGCCGTAAAGAGGCCTGATAACAATGTTTGAGCTTTCTTCCCTCGGCATCGAATATGGTGCGGCCCTGATGTTGGCCATGCTGATCGGCCTGCTGCTCACCGGTATGCCGCTCGCCTTTGTAACGGCTCTGGTTGCATTATTCTTCACCATAGGCTGGTTCGGGCCCAATGTAGCGCCGCTGATTGTCAGCCGGATCTATACCTTTGTTTCGTCTTTTGTCTTTGTATCGGTGCCCATGTTTGTGCTGATGGCATCGGTCCTTGACCGATCAGGCATCGCCAAAGACCTGTTCGATGCCATGAAAATTGTCGGCGGTCGGCTGCGGGGCGGCGTGGCGCTGCAATCCATTGTCGTCGCCGTTATCCTGGCGGCCATGTCCGGTATCATCGGCGGGGAGATTATCCTGCTTGGTCTGCTGGCTTTGCCGCAGATGCTGCGGCTTGGATATGATCGCAAACTGGCCATCGGTACGGTTTGCGCTAGCGGGGCGCTGGGAACCATGGTGCCGCCCTCTATCGTGCTGATTATTTACGGCCTGACAGCCAATGTCTCGATCGGGGATCTGTTCTCTGCTGCGTTCATTCCGGGTTTTATGCTGGCGTCTTTCTATGCCATTTACATTCTGGTTCGCTGTTATCTCAATCCGTCTCTGGCACCGGAAAGTGAGCCGGATACCAGAAGCAGGGCTGAGAAGGTTCAGGCACTGAAAGGCTTGATTCTACCGCTTTTGGTCGTGGCTTTTGTGCTGGGATCTATCTATGCCGGTATTGCTTCTGTTACAGAGGCGTCAGCGGTCGGCGTAGGTGGTGTTATCCTGTCCACCATTCTTCGAGGGGAGTTTTCCTGGACTATGCTCAAAGAAGCTTCTCTTCAGACACTTTCTACCTGCGGGATGATTGTCTGGATTGGTGTCGGGGCTTCTGCCTTGGTCGGGGTGTTTAACCTGATGGGAGGGGTCAATTTTGTGCAAAGCCTGCTGACCGGTGTTTCCGACAATCCGATCCTGATTGTCCTGACCATGCAGCTGATCCTGCTGGTTCTCGGTGCTTTTCTGGACTGGGTCGGGATTGCGTTGCTGACCATGCCGATTTTTGTGCCGATCATTATCAAACTGGGCCTGGATCCGGTCTGGTTCGGCGTGCTGTTCTGCATGAATATGCAGGTCTCCTTCCTGACACCGCCTTTCGGGCCCGCGGCCTTCTATTTAAAGAGTGTGGCCCCCAAGGACATCTCGCTCGGGGAGATATTCCAGTCCTTGATCCCCTTTATCGGATTGCAGATCCTCGCGCTGGCCATCCTGCTGTTCTTCCCGGGTATTACCGGCAGATAAGGCGGGTATTGAGAGGATACTCTAAAATTAAACTATGCTTATTCCATGTGAACGGATACTTATCTGACGATGGTAAAGAACGATAAAAAACACGTTGAACTGCGCTCTCGCGCCTGGTTTGACAATCCGGATAATCCGGACATGACTGCCCTTTATCTGGAGCGGTATCTGAATTACGGTCTGACGCGGGAAGAACTACAATCTGGAAAACCGATTATCGGAATAGCCCAGACCGGATCGGATCTGTCACCCTGTAACCGTCCTCATCTGGAGCTTGCCAAGCGGGTGCGTGAAGGGATTCGGGAAGCAGGGGGGATTGCCTTTGAATTTCCCGTTCATCCTATTCAGGAAACCGGTAAAAGGCCGACAGCCTCATTGGATCGTAACCTGGCCTATCTGGGCTTGGTGGAAATCCTATACGGCTATCCGCTGGACGGTGTGGTGCTGACCGTCGGCTGCGACAAGACCACACCGGCCTGTATGATGGCGGCAGCGACCGTCGATATTCCGGCTATTGTGCTGAGTGGCGGCCCCATGCTGAACGGGTATTCCGGCGGCAGGCTTTGCGGCTCCGGAACCGTGATTTGGGAGGCCCGGGAACAGTTGGCGGCCGGTGAGATCGATTATGAGGAATTTATCGATCTGGCTGCTGCATCTGCGCCGTCCGCCGGTTACTGCAATACCATGGGAACGGCCTCTACCATGAATTCCCTGTCCGAAGCTCTCGGCATGCAACTGCCGACCGGCGGTTCCATCCCGGCCCCGTATCGGGAAAGAGGGCAGGTCGCTTATGAATCAGGGCGGCGGATTGTCGATCTGGTAAAAGAGGATATCCGCCCGTCTGACATCCTGACCCGTGAAGCCTTTGAAAATGCTATTAAGGTCAATTCGGCGCTGGGCGGATCCACCAATGCGCCGGTCCATTTGACGGCTATTGCCCGGCATATGGGGGTGGAGCTTACCATTGATGACTGGGAAGAACTGGGGCTTGATATCCCGCTTCTGGTCAATCTTCAGCCGGCCGGAGAGTTCTTGGCCGAAGATTATCACCGGGCCGGAGGCGTACCTGCTGTTGTGGCCGAGTTGATGAAGCAAGGTGTTATTCACGAAGATTGCCAGACAGTCTCCGGCAAAACGATCGGGGAGAATTGCCGGGACGCAAAGATCATCAATCCCGACGTCATCCGGACCTATGGGACGGCGCTTCTTGAAAGGGCGGGCTTTAAGGTGATCCGCGGTAATCTTTTTGAGTCCGCCATCATGAAGCTGAGTGTCTTGTCCGATGAGTTCCGGGAAAGGTTCCTGTCAAACCCGGATGATCCGGATGCTTTCGAAGGTCCTGCCGTCGTTTTCGACGGGCCGGAAGATTATCACGAAAATATTGATGATCCGTCGCTTGGCATTACAGAGCGTAGCCTTCTCTTTATTCGAGGTGTCGGGCCGGTCGGTTATCCCGGTGCGGCTGAGGTGGTGAATATGCGGGCACCGGATTATCTGCTTAAAAAAGGGATCAAGGCGCTTCCCTGTATCGGGGACGGACGCCAGTCGGGAACCTCCGGTTCCCCCTCCATCCTCAATGCTTCCCCGGAGGCGGCGGTCGGCGGCGGCCTGGCTATCTTGAAAAATGGGGACCAGGTGCGGATTGACCTTCGTAAAGGAGAAGCGGATATCCTGATTTCCGATGAGGAGATCACACAGCGGTATGAGGCCCTGGAAAAGGCAGGAGGATACGACTATCCTGCATCCCAGACACCCTGGCAGGAAATGCAGCGCGAGGTGGTCGACCAGCTTTCCGAAGGTATGGTGTTGAAACCGGCCGTCAAATATCAACGGATATCAACAAGCAAGGGTCTGCCAAGGGACAATCACTGATGGCCAAGCAAACACAGATGGTGGGTCGGGTTCTCTGCATCGGTGAGATTATGCTGGAGATGGCGGATGTGGGGGACGGTCTCTACAAACGCAGCTTTGCCGGTGATACTTTCAATGTGGCTCATTATCTGAATGTGGTGAGTGATGGTGATATTCGGGCTGATTATCTCACCGCCCTTGGTGATGATGCGCAAAGCCGGGAATGCCTGGACTATATGGAACGGCATGGTGTTTCAACGGCCCGTTGCCTGACAGATCCGGCGCGGACACTTGGTTTGTTTATCCTGTCCAATGATGCTTCAGGAGAAAAGCAATATGGCTACTGGCGGGGACAATCCGCCGCCCGCCATCTGTTTGACCGTCTGCAGAATTTGAGCGGTTATGAGCTTGTTTATCTGTCCGGGATCACCGCAGCGATTACGCAGAAGAAGGAAAATCTTCTCGCCTGTATTGAAGCGGCCAAACAGGACGGGGCGACGGTGGCCTTTGACTATAATCACCGGGCGCTCCTTTGGTCGCCGGAGGAGGCCTGCGCTTTTGCCGAGAAAATCCTTAAGCTGGCTGATCTCGTGAAAATCTCCGATGAGGAACTGGAGGTTCTTTATCCGGGGCAAGAGCTGACCGATTTGTCCTGGGAGACGCCGCAGGCGGAATGGGTTCTGACCTGCGGTGGGGAAAAGGGGGAAGCCTGGCGAGCTGGTGAATGCCTGTTCCGTCAGGATTTTGAAGCTGTTCCCAAAGTTGTTGACAGTTCCGCTGCCGGAGATTCATTTATGGCCGCCTATATCGAGGCTAAACTGTCCGGTAAAGATGCGGCTGAGGGATTAGCGCTCGGGCATTCTGTGGCGTCCCAGGTGGTTTGCGGGAAAGGTTCCATTGTGCCGATCGACAGGACTAAATTATGACAGAAACGCTCTACAGCCTGATAGATAAAATGCCGTTGGTTGCCATTCTGAGAGGGATCGAGCCGGACGAAGCCCTTCCCGTGGCGGAAGCATTGGTGGAGGCAGGCTTTACCTTTATGGAGGTCACCCTGAACAGCCCGGGGTGGGAAGATAGTCTGCGCCGGATCAATGACCGTTTCGGAGGGGAGATTGTCCTTGGTGCCGGGACAGTTCTGGAGCCGGATGAAGTGGATCAGGTTCAGGCCGCAGGCGGACGCGTGATTATCTCTCCCAATATGCGAGCCGATGTTATTCGCCGGACGAAAGAACTTGGCCTGATATCAGTGCCAGGCTGTTATACGCCGACGGAGTGTTTTGACGCGCTGCGCGCAGGCGCTGATATCCTGAAGATCTTTCCTGCGGACACTCTGGGACCGCCTTTTATCAAGGCTATTCGGGCTGTCCTGCCGGAGGGAACCCGGATATGCCCGACGGGCGGCGTCAATCCCGGTAATATGGGGGAATTTCTGTCGGTTGGCGTCAGCGCCATGGGAATGGGCTCCGCCCTTTACAAGCCGGGCAAGTCGGCAGCGGATGTGGCGATTGCCGCCAGGGAGTTTGTCGCCACTTATCGCAAGCTGACAGGCTGACGTTTAAGGTTTTGGCCAGTAAGCGTGTAAATCGTCAATGACATAGGCATGGCTGTGGATATGCCCTCCCCCGTCCTTCAGGTGCGGATGGTCGGGAGGGAGGTCATCATGGCTGTGTGTGATCTGTTCCGGATCGCGGGACGGCCAGAGAAACAGGGCGAGTATAAAGCCGGTCATGCCGATGGCTGTCAGGATCAGGGCTGTCGGCAATAAATCAAGTTCCGCCCCGCCCAGACCGGCAAGAGGATAGGCAATAAGCCAGCAGGCATGAGACAGGGCAAATTGTGCGGCATAAACAGCCGGCCTGTCCTCCGCATGGGAGGAGCGTTTCAGGAGCCGACCGGCCGGGGTCTGAGCTGTGGAAAAGCTGATGCCCAGCAGACACCAGAGAAGCAACAGCAACGGATAGTCAGGGACAAGAGCGGTCAGGGGCGTACAAAGAATGAGGAGGCCCGCGCCTGCCAGCATAACGGTGCGATCTGCGTAATTTTCCAGAAGCTTTGGCAGGAGGAGGGCTGCAAACATGGAACCGCCGCCAAAAGCGGCGAGCGCCAGCGCAGTTTCCTGTTGTCCCAGCTCCATCCGTCCCTGAACAAGGACGACTGTATTAACGAGGACCATTGCGCCCGAGGAAGCGACGGCGAGACTGGTCAGCAGCAGGCCTCTCAATCTGGGCGTTGCCAGGTAAATTCGGATGCCCTGAAATGTCTGCCTGTACAGGCCTTTTGCTTTTTGCAGGACGGGAGGGGGTAGGGTAACGGTGATGACCAGCAGGCCGGACAGCACAAAGCCGATGGCGGTTCCCGCAAAAAGACTGTGGAAACTCATCAGAGCCAGAAGGCCTGCTGCAATGACCGGGCTTAGCAGGCTTTCCAGATCATAGGCCAGCCTGGAAAGGGATAGTGCCCGGGTATAGTCCTTTTCGTCGGGCAGAATATCCGGAATGGTCGCCTGGAAGGTCGGCGTAAAGGCGGCAGAGGCGGCCTGAAGAATAAAAATAAGGGCAAAAATCTGCCAGATTTCACTGACAAAAGGCAGGGAAAGAGCAATCCCGGCTCTCACCAGATCCAGAAAGACCAGAAAGCCCCGCCTTGGAAGCTGGCCCGCCAACGCACCGGCGATCGGTGCAATTCCCACATAGGCCAGCATCTTGATGGCAAACGCCGTTCCCAGCACCAAACCCGCATCCTCGCCGGCCAGATCAAAGGCAAGAAGACCAAGCGCAACCGTCAGCAGACCGGTCCCCAGAAGGGCAATGACCTGTGCGAGGAAAAGATGACGGTAAGGTTTGTTTGTGAAAAGTGTAAACATTAGCCGATCCGGGACAGAAGGTGTTGCAGCTGAAGCCTTTCGTCATCACTGAGATCCGAGAGCATGGCTTCTTCTGCTGCGACATGGGTGGCGACCAGGGTATCGGCCAATTCGAACCCCTGTTCCGTCAGGGCGACTTTGATGCCGCGGCGATCCTGAGGATCAGTTTCCCGCTTGAGCAAGCCTCTCTTTTCCAGCCGGTCCAGTCGGTTTGTCATGGCTGCCGTGGACAGCATCATGTCTTTCGCAAGCGCAGACGGGGACAAGGGATTGCTCGCGCCCTGCCGTCTTAAGGTCAGGAGAACATCAAGGCCGGCAAAATCCAGATCATAGCGGGCGGCATTTTCCAGAACACCCTGATTGAGCCTGTTCCCTGCTCGCCAGATTTCTCCGCAGATGATCATGGGAGCGGGATCAATATCCGGTCGTTCCCGCTGCCATTGCTCCAGAATGCCCTGCATTTCCTTGCCTTGGCTTTGATCCGCTTCTTTTTTTGCTTTGCTCACTTGACGAAAATCCACATGGGTTTATATATTTCGATATCAAATTATTTTACATCGAAATATTAATTGTCGAATTATCTGACTTGAAGATAGAACGCGACAACGGATTTGTGAAGGAGTATCGTTATGACGATGGAACGGATTGCTGACTATCCGGTAGAACCGGTTTTTCTGAGCCGCTGGTCCCCAAGAGCGTTCGATGCGTCGACCCTGCCGCGGCAGGATCTGATGTCCGTGCTTGAAGCGGCCCGCTGGGCGCCCTCCGCCTTCAATATCCAGCCCTGGCGTTTTCTTTATTCCCTGCGGGACGACGAACATTGGCAGCGCTATCTGTCTCTGCTGGATGATTTTAATGCCGGTTGGGCGAAAAATGCATCCGCTTTGGTTTTTGTATTGTCAGATACCCTGATGCCGCAGCGGGAGGGGCAGGATCCGCAAGCATTGCGCAGTCATAGCTTTGATGCCGGTGCCGCCTGGGCGCAACTGGCCCTGCAGGCGACGTCGCTGGGTTATCAGGCCCACGCTATGGCCGGTATTCATTTTGACAGGATAGCTGATAATCTTGATGTGCCGGAACAATACCGGGTTGAGATTGCTATTGCCATCGGTCGTCGTGCTGAGGCTTCCGCATTACCGGCAGATCTGGCGGAGCGGGA
>DIYE01000296.1:0-910 GCA_002428885.1 Alphaproteobacteria bacterium UBA6062 | reverse complement strand
GAGCGGGAAAAACCCAGCCCGCGCCTGCCGGTTCGGGATCTGGCTTTCGAGGGAGTTTTTCCTCATGACTGAAGCGACAGATCATAAAATTGGCCTGATGGGCAGTCCTGTTATTCTGCTGCTGGTAACCGGCTTTCTGATCGGGCTTAGCTTTCCCCTTGGAAAACTCGCAGGTGAAGCGGGTGCAAGCCCGGTTTTCTGGTCTTCGCTGGTTTCTCTCGGTGTTTGTCTTATGTTGGGGCCAATCCTGCTCCTGAGCGGACGGCTTCACTTTCCAAAAGGGCGATTGATCCGTTATGCGGCGCTTTCATCCCTGATTTCCTATATTATTCCAAACCTGTTGCTCTTCAGTGTTATTCCCCAGGCGGGTTCCGGTTATACGGGGCTGATGTTCGCTTTGTCTCCCGTTTTTACACTGACGCTGGCGACGATGTTTCGCCTGAACACGCCGGGGAAGCTGGGTTTACTGGGTATTGCTGTCGGCTTGTTAGGGGCTTCCATCGTCAGTATAACGCGGGGAGCCGCGCCTGAGGCACCGCCGCTTCTCTGGCTGGTGTTAGCTCTCATGATCCCTGCATCCTTGGCCTGCGGTAATGTTTATAGAACCATAGACTGGCCGGAAGGGGCCTCTCCCGACGGCCTCGCCTTCTGGAGCCATGCCTTTGCTGTCCTTGTTTATCTGGTTCTGATCACCGGCTTCACGGATGTATCCGTCGTGGAAGAAGCCGGGAAGGCACCTGTTGTGGCGCTCACTCAATTGATCGTCGGTGGCCTTACATTCCCGGTTTTCTTTCGCCTGCAGCAGCGGGGCGGCCCTGTGCTGCTAAGTCAGATCGGCTATGTGGCGGCAGCCGTCGGCCTGATTGCCGCGACTGTTCTGCTGGGTGAGCGCTATGCCCCCTTAACCTGG
>DIYE01000183.1 GCA_002428885.1 Alphaproteobacteria bacterium UBA6062 | reverse complement strand
GCGCCCGGAACCATAGCAACCGGTCCGCCAGCCCCTCTTTTACCAACGAAGCCTGCAGATGGGAACCACCTTCGACCAGCAGTCTGGTAATTCCTTTCTCCGCCAACAACCGAAGGGCTTCCTTCATATCCGGCAGGCCCGTCTCATTGGGATCCGCTTCGATAATCTGTACGCCCAGATCTTTAAAAGCCTGGACACGGTCCGACTCATTGCCCGGCACTGTCACAATCCACAGAGGGATATCCTGAGCGCTCTTAACCAGCTCACTGGTGAGCGGCAACCTGAGACGTGTATCGGCGACAACCCGGATCGGAGATCGACCCTCGAGCCCCTGCACACGGCAGGAGAGCGAAGGATCATCCGCCAGAACAGTTCCGATCCCCACCATAATTGCGTCATGTTCAGCCCGTTGCAAATGCCCGAAACGACGAGCTGCCGGGCCGGTAATCCACTGACTGCTACCTGTTGTGGTCGCAATTTTTCCGTCCATGGATGTTGCTACTTTAAGCGTAACAAGAGGCCGTTCAACCGTTCGGTTCAGGATAAAGCCCATGTTGACCTCAAGAGCCTCTTCCCGGCAGATCCCCTCAGTGACAGTAACCCCGGCGTCCCTCAAATAAGCGAGACCTTCGCCATCCACCCGCTCATCCGGATCTGTCAGTGCGGAAACAACCCTGGAAACACCGGCTTCAGCAAGGGCTTCACAGCAGGGCGGCGTTTTTCCGTGATGAGAGCAAGGCTCCAGGGTGACATAGGCGGTGGCTCCCCGCGTCTTTTCCCCGGCATCCGCCAAAGCAACGACCTCCGCATGCGGTCGTCCGCCCGGTTGGGTCCAGCCTCGACCGACAATATGCCCGTTCTTGACCAGCACGCAGCCAACAGCAGGGTTTGGTGCAACACGCCCCAACCCTCGCCGCGCAAGGCGCAGCGCCACTGTCATATAATAAAAATCCTGATCGTCTGTATCAGTCTGAGACACTTGTTTGCAGTTCGCCGATAAATTCTTCGAAGTCCTTGGCTTCCCGGAATTCCCGGTAAACCGATGCAAAGCGAACATAGGCCACGCTATCCAGGTTCGCCAGTCCCTCCATCACAAGTTCACCGATTTTGTCAGAAGAGACTTCCTGATCACCGCTGCTTTCAAGTTGGCGGACAATTCCGTTAATCATTCGGTCAACTTTTTCAGCTTCCACCGATCGCTTTCGGGTCGCAATTGTTACCGACCGTTCAAGCTTTTCTCGCTCAAAAGGACTACGCTGTCCGTTTTTCTTAACAACTGTCAATTCCCGGAGTTGCACCCGCTCGAAGGTCGTAAATCGAGCACCACAAGCCATACAGGCTCGCCGTCGCCGAATCGCTGTATTATCTTCGGTTGGACGGCTGTCCTTCACCTGGGTTTCTTCGCTATTACAAAACGGACAACGCATCAATCAGCTCCCCCAAAATGTCAGGGTGCCCTATTTCGAGCACCCCGCCCAACTTTGTTACAGGGACGAATAGAGCGGATAGTTATCGCAAAGTGCCTTCACTTCCGCACGGACTTTCGCCTCTACAGAACTGTTATCCTCAGGATTTGCAACCAGTCCGTCAAGCACTTCGGCAATCAGATCACCGACTTTTTCGAACTCTTCCGCACCAAAACCACGTGTTGTTGCTGCAGGAGACCCCAACCGGACGCCGGATGTTACCATCGGTTTCTCCGGATCGAACGGAATACCGTTCTTGTTACAGGTGATGTTTGCATTCTCCAAGGAACGCTCGGCAATGTTACCGGTCAGCTTCTTCGGCCGCAAATCCACCAGGACAACATGAGTGTCGGTACCGCCGGAGACAATATCCAGGCCATGCTTGATCAGGGTTTTCGCCAGGATATCAGCATTTTCGACAACCGCTTTCGCATATATCTTGAAAGAAGGTTGCAAGGCTTCACTGAAGGCAACGGCCTTACCGGCAATCACATGCATCAGCGGACCACCCTGGATACCGGGGAAGATCGCGGAATTAACCTTTTTCGCGATGGCTTCGTCATTGGTCAGGATCATACCACCGCGCGGGCCGCGCAGGGTTTTATGGGTTGTCGTGGTTGCGATATGGGCATGCGGGAATGGACTCGGATGCTCACCGGCTGCGACGAGGCCCGCGAAATGGGCCATATCAACCATCAGATAAGCACCGACTTCGTCAGCGATTTCCCGGAATTTTGCAAAATCCAGATGACGCGGATAGGCCGACCCACCGGCAACGATCAGTTCCGGTTTATGCTCTTTGGCCAGCGCCAGGACTTCGTCAAAATCCACCTGATGCGTATCAGGGCGCACATTATATTGAACCGCATTGAACCATTTACCGGACTGGTTGGGAGCGGCGCCATGCGTCAGATGACCACCGGCAGCCAGAGACATGCCGAGGATCGTTGCACCCGGCTTGATCAGGGACATAAAGGCACCCTGGTTGGCCTGGGAACCGGAATTGGGCTGCACATTGACGAAATCAACGCCAAACAGCTCCTTGGCACGCTCGATGGCCAGATTTTCGACGATATCCACATATTCGCAGCCACCGTAATAACGACGTCCAGGATATCCTTCAGCATATTTGTTGGTTAGCACAGAGCCCTGCGCCGTCATAACGGCTGAACTTACGATATTCTCGGAAGCGATCAGCTCAATCTGATCCCTCTGGCGACCGAGTTCCTTTTCAATGGCCCCGAATACATCCGGATCATTCTTTTCGAGATCCGCATTGAAAAAATCAATCTGGTCAGAATTCTGTTTCGTCACGTTGTGTCACTCCATATTCACAGCCCTGTCCATGTTCTTTAACGGACCGGGTAACGGTAACGCCAAGGGGATATACCGGTTCAATCATTCGTCGTTGAGAGCCTTTGCCCTTCCGGTATAACTGCCAACCCGTTTCAGCCTTCCTTAAAAGGCGAAAGCGAGCCGAATTCAGCGCCGGTTGGATAGCACAACATGCATAGGCTTCCTAGGAAAACTGACCAAATTCCGTAATAAATTTCCATATCGCAGCATAGCGCTCGTCCGGCCTTTTCATTCCCTACCCTTTTCTCTTGTTTTCAGGCTTCGTTTTTTTGTATATTAGAAAATTATAAATATTCCCGCAGAATCGCATCGGCCCCTCCGTAAACGGGGCCAGCTTGCACTTCTGCCGTCCTTCACCCTTCAACAAAAAGGAGCAGACCATGGGAATGGCGACTTCACTCGAAATGTATATGCTGAATGCCGGTATCGAATATGATCTGGTTCATCATAAACCGACGGCCACCATCGCCGGTGCGGCCCGCAGTGCCCATATCAGAAAAGACTGTGTTGCGAAGGCTGTTGTGCTGAAAGATGAAGAAGGATTTGCCCTTGCAGTCATCCCCAGCATGACGCAACTTTCTTTGCGCAAAGCCCGGGCAATGACCAATCGCGACTTTGTCCTCTCCAGCGAAGACGAGTTTGCTCCCCTCTTTGATGACTGTGCTGTCGGTGCCGTCCCGCCCATAGGAAATGCCTACGGCATGCGGGTCCTGCTGGATGAAACACTAGAAGATGAAACGGATATCTATTTTGAGGCCGGTGACCACGTAAACCTGGTCCATGTCACCGACTGGGATTTTGAAATCCTGATGCGCGGCGCCGATGTGGGGTCCATCGTCCGGCACTGACAGAGATCATGTATCTCTAGACGATAATACCGCCCTTTCCGGACGGGTCGGACGGTTTATCGTCTGATGAGCCACCCGCGCGACGCTTCATGACGTAATGCAGTTTACGAATGACCGTTTGCTGCAGTTCCATTTTGCTGGCCGAAACCGATCCCACAATAGACACCTCTGTCAATGTCCTGGGATCCATGGCGGACACCTTGACGGCATTCCCCACCGGAACAAATTCGATAATATATCCTTCGTTATCTGGATCGCCTGTCACTGGTCTTTCCGCAGGGTTTTGTTCGCACTTGGCTGTTATTGAACCGTAATTGTAGCACAGAGCTTATTGAGTTTATGCAAAAGTTTCTGTAGATAGATAACATCAATAATAATTTTAAACTTAAAATATCACCTTGTGACAACCCTGCATTAAGGTGATCAGTATCGGAGATCATTCCATGAGCAGCACACCTGCCAATCACCGTCCTCCCTTCAATGCCGAAGACCCGTTCTTCCTGGAAGAGCAACTGACCGAAGAAGAGCGCCTTGTCCGTCAGACAGCTCATGACTATTGCCAGGAAAAGCTGATGCCCCGGGTTCTGGAAGCAAACCGGCATGAGAAAATGGATGTCAGTATCTTCCGGGAAATGGGTGAGCTTGGTCTTCTGGGCTGTGTGATTGACGGCTATGGCTGCGCCGGAATGTCTTATGTCTCCTACGGCCTTGTGGCCCGCGAAGTGGAGCGTGTGGATAGTGGTTACCGCTCCATGATGAGTGTGCAGTCAAGCCTGGTCATGCACCCGATCTACACATACGGCACGGAAGAGCAGCACCAAAAATACCTGCCGAAACTGGCAACCGGTGAATGGATCGGCTGCTTCGGCCTGACAGAACCGGATCACGGCTCCGATCCCGGCAGCATGGTCACCCGGGCAAAATCAGTCGATGGCGGCTACCGTCTGACCGGCGCCAAAATGTGGATCACCAACTCTCCGGTTGCTGATGTATTTGTTGTCTGGGCGAAAACCGATGATGATGTCATCCGCGGCTTTATCCTGGAAAAAGGCATGGAAGGTCTGTCTGCCCCGAAGATCGAAGGTAAATTCTCTCTTCGAGCCTCCATCACCGGTGAAATCGTGATGGATAACGTCTTCGTTCCGGAAGAAAACCTGATGCCGAATGTGAAAGGCCTTGCCGGTCCGTTCGGTTGCCTGAACAGCGCCCGCTTCGGTATCGCCTGGGGAGCCCTGGGTGCCGCCGAATTCTGCTGGCAGGCAGCGCTTCAATATACCATGGATCGCAAACAGTTTGGTCGTCCCCTCGCCGCCAATCAGCTGATCCAGAAAAAACTGGCTGATATGCAGACAGAAATCAGCCTGGGTCTGCAGGGCTGCCTGCGGGTGGGTCAGCTCCGCGACGAAGGCCGCGCTGCCCCCGAAATGATCTCCCTGATCAAGCGGAATTCCTGCGGTAAAGCCCTGGATATTGCCCGGACCGCCCGTGACATGCATGGTGGCAACGGCATCAGCGACGAGTTTCATGTCATCCGCCACGTGATGAACCTGGAAGCCGTGAACACTTACGAAGGGACGCATGACGTCCACGCTCTGATCCTCGGCCGGGCCCAGACGGGACTGCAGTCCTTCACCGGTTCATAAACCGTCCGCAAATTGCTATTGAAAACAATGGTCCGGCGTTGCCCGGGCCATTTTTTGTTGTCCCGCCATTTTTTCCCGCTACCATATCCTGGCGATGCTCAAGAAGAAACAAGAAGCACATCAGCCAATATCCCCGGAACAGAACAGAACCGGACAACAAGAATGAGGAAAAGATGAAAGTAGCAGGGAAGAATATTGTTATTACGGGTGGGGCCAGCGGCATCGGTAAAGCTCTGGCAGAACGGTTCAGAGCGGAAGGTGCCGCAGGTATTACCGTTGCAGATCTTACGGAAGATGCTCTTGAAACAGTAGCCAAGAGCATCGACGGGTTGGCTGTCCCCTGTGATGTTTCAAAAGAAGAAGATATCCAAAATCTTGTCGCCAAAGCCGAAGAAGCCTATGGCCCCATTGATATCTTCGTCTCCAATGCCGGGATCGCCCGTTATGGCTGGGAAGAAACATCTGACGAAATCTGGGATTTGAACTGGCGGGTTCATGTTATGGCTCATGTCTTTGCAGCCCGCGCGGTCGTGGGCAAGATGCTGGAACAGGGGTCGGGATATCTGATCAACACAGCATCTGCGGCCGGTTTGCTGAGTCAGATCGATTCAGCAACCTATGCCACAACGAAACATGCCGCAGTTGCCTTCTCTGAGTCTCTGGCGATCCGTTATGGTGATAAAGGCATAAACGTCTCGGTTCTCTGCCCACAGCAAGTCAGGACCGGTATGACCGAAGGGCGGGAAGATCAAGTCGCCGGCGTTGATGGGACAATGGAACCCGAAGAACTTGCAGAATGCGTCATCCAGTCAATGGACAAGGAAGAATTCCTGATCCTGCCCCACCCGCAGGTTCTGGATTATATGCGACGCAAGACCTCCGATTATGACCGATGGCTGGGTGGCATGCGCAAACTCCGGGATCGCTTCCTGGGATAACCCTAAAACTCCGAAACAATAATAAAAACAATGGAAACGGAGAGAATGGTGAAAACTTACGCTAACGGAAAAGTAGAGGTAACACCCGACGGGCCGGTGACAATCGTCACTGTCAACCGCCCCGATGTCCGCAACGCCTGCGACATGGAAACCGTTAAAGGACTTCATGACGCCTTCGCGGATTTTGAAAAAGATGAAGACGCGCGGATTGGCATCCTGACCGGAGCGGGCCCCTATTTCTGTGCCGGGGCGGATCTGGAGGAAGTTTCCTCCGGCGCGTCTATCGGTTTCAGTTGGGCCGGTACTGACAAGGGAGCCACACGCCGCCGTCTCGACAAGCCGGTCAT
>DIYE01000250.1 GCA_002428885.1 Alphaproteobacteria bacterium UBA6062 | reverse complement strand
AAGGCCCCAGCCAAACCCGCTTAGCCGGCCCATCCGATCCCGGGAGGTTAGCGTCGGCAGCATGGCATTGTTAAAAACCAGACTGAACTCAATCCCGACGGTACCGATTACAATGGCCGCCAGCACCCAGATCAGGCCGCTTTGCATCCCGGGCACAGCCCACCAAAGAGAAATGCTGCCGATTGCACACAGGGCGACAAAAACAGAAATCCAGGGTTTTCTGGGGCCGCCCGCATCGGCAATAGAGCCCAGTATCGGGCTCAGTAGGGCGATCGTCACACCGGCGATAGCCTGGGTATATCCCCAATAAGCCTGTCCCTGAACCGGGTCACCAACCACAAAAGAGGTGAAATAAGGAGCAAAAATGAACGTCGTGACAACCGTGAAATAAGGCTGATTGGCCCAGTCAAACAAAGCCCACGAAAATTTTCCGAGCCTGCTGGCCTCTCCCGGCCCGGCGCTTTGATCCGTCATGCTTCCCCTCCCCTTTTTTGCCAGTGTACGAACTGATGCAAAAAAGGGAAGGAGAAGTATGTTATAAATGAGTGGCCTAGGATCCTGACCCTAGTTTATCAGAGAACGGAACTGCCGGTTGGCGAAGGCCAGCTTGGCAATATCCACACCGCCGGAGCCTTTGAACTCTTCGATCAGCTCATGAGATCGCTTAATGGGGCTCTGGTTGTTCTTTTCCCAGTTCTGCATGGCAGCCCGGCCTTTATGACCGTTCGCCTGCCCAAATACGGAGTTGGTCAATGCCCGCTGCTGGCCATACAGATCATCGATGATCGCTGTGACCGCAAGGCGGTCCCAATGGCTTTCCGGTTCGATATTCTCAGCCGCAACTCTAAGCCAGTCGAGATTAAGTTCCGCACCGACAGCAAAATACACCTCGCCCACTTCCTTGATCGGACGGGAGGCAATTTTACCGACCTGCACCACATCCAGAGAGGATCTGAGAGGCGCAAGACCGGCAACCCGTTTGGCCAGCTTCTTCGGCACATTCATTTCCGTCAAATAGTCGACCCGCTCGCCAAAGGCCTGTTTCCCGGCATCGCTGAGCAGCCCTTCAAGCTTGGCTTCCAGTTCCCGCATATCCGGCGCCAGGTCCTTGATATTTCCGGAAATATCGATCGGACTGCGTAAATGACGCAGGCTCCACAGCGTTGCCCGTCGCAACAGCTGTTGCGACGCATCAATCATGCGGCCCTGGACCTCACTGGCAACTTTGTTGTCCAGCGCTTCAATATCCGCCCAGAGAGACGGCAACTCAAAGACTTCCAGGGTCAGGGCATAGGCTCTGGCCACATCATCCACGCCGACACCCAGCTCTTCAAC
The DNA here is from genome assembly GCA_002428885.1 of Alphaproteobacteria bacterium UBA6062. GTDB lineage: Bacteria > Pseudomonadota > Alphaproteobacteria > Sneathiellales > Sneathiellaceae > Sneathiella. Next base: position 4,959 of record DIYE01000250.1, on the reverse strand, counting down.
CATCTGCATGACAAAGGTAATACCGGCCCGGTTTATCAGACTGTTGACGATAACCGTCGTGATAATCTCCCGGCGCAGACGGTGACCGGTAATAAAGGATTTATATTTCTTCTGCAGCTGCGGCGGGAAATACTCAATCAGCCATTTTTCAAAGAACGGATCATCCGGCAGGGAGGTTTGCAGAATGTCCGTGTACAGGGTCATTTTGGCATAAGCCAGCAAGACACACATTTCCGGTCTCGCAAGACCCTGTCCAGCGCTTTGGCGATCAACAAGCTCCTCTTCATCCGGCAGATATTCCACGGCCCGGTCAAGGCGTCCCTGTTTTTCGAGTTCCCGCATAAAGCGGGTTTGCTCCGCAAAATTGGCAATACTCTGGCGCTCCGCCGTGGTCAGGGCCTGGGTCTGCAGATAATTATCCTGCAGCACATGAACCGCCACCTCATCGGTCATATCCACCAGCAGGCGATCCCGCTGTTTGCCGGTCATTTCACCGTCATCCATGATCGCCCGAAGAAGAATTTTGATATTCACTTCATGATCGGAACAATCCACACCGGCAGAGTTATCAATGGCATCCGTATTCAGTCTGCCGCCACTCATGGAATATTCGATCCGGCCGTTCTGGGTGACCCCCAGATTACCGCCCTCACCAATAACGCGGGCTCTGACTTCCTTACCATTGATGCGGATAGCATCATTGGCCCGATCCCCAGCGGCTGTGTGGCTTTCCTGCGATGACTTGATATAGGTGCCGATACCACCAAACCACAGAAGCTCCACCTCGGCTTTCAAAATAGCTGTGATGAGCTCGTTGGGGGTCATGCTGCTCTCTTTAAGACCCAACAGCTTCTTGATTTCGGGTGTCAGGCTGACGGATTTCGCCTTGCGGTCAAAAATCCCGCCGCCCTTGGAGATAAGCTTCGGATTATAATCCTCCCACGATGACCTTGGGAGTTTGAACATCCGCTCCCGCTCCTTAAAGCTTTTTTCGGCATCCGGATTAGGATCAATGAAGATATTGCGGTGATCAAACGCCGCGACCAGCCGGATATGGCGGGACAGCAACATGCCGTTCCCGAACACGTCACCGGACATGTCGCCAATGCCGGCGACCGTGAAATCCTCTTCCTGGATGTTTTTATCCAGTTCCCGGAAGTGCCTTTTGACGGATTCCCAGGCGCCTCTTGCTGTAATGGCCATCTTTTTATGGTCATAGCCGGCCGCTCCGCCGGAAGCAAAGGCATCACCCAACCAGAAGCCATAGGAAATAGCCACCTCGTTGGCGATATCCGAGAAGGTCGCGGTTCCCTTGTCAGCCGCGACAACCAGATAAGGATCGTCACTGTCATGACGGACCACATCTTCAGGCGGAACCACGGCGCCGCTGACCAGATTATCCGTCAGGTCCAGAAGACCCGAAATGAAAATCCGGTAACAGGCAATCCCTTCCGCCATAAACTCTTCACGGCTGCCGCCAACCGGCAGGCGCTTGGGATAAAAGCCGCCTTTGGACCCAACGGGAACAATAACTGTGTTTTTGACCATCTGGGCTTTCATCAGGCCCAGAACCTCAGTCCGGAAATCCTCGCGCCGGTCAGACCAGCGCAGGCCACCCCGGGCGACAGTGCCGCCGCGCAAATGCACCCCTTCCACTCGCGGGCTATAGACATAAATTTCCACATGCGGGCGGGGCAATGGCAGCTCATCGATATTCTGGCTGTCCAGCTTGAAGGAGAAATAGGGTTTATCCGGCTCACCGGCCCCTTTTTGATACACATTGGTCCGCAGCGTTGATTCAATCAGATTGATAAACCGGCGAATGATCCGATCATCATCGAGGCTGGCCACATCATCCAGTGCCGTGAAGATATCATCGGTAATCCTGTTTGCTTCTGCCGGCCTGTCTCCGTCATAAGCCGGATCAAAACGACATTTGAACAAATCCACCAAAAGCCTGGAGATCGACGGATTTTCGGCCAGGGTATTCGCCATATAGCTTTGCGAGAATGTAATGCCGGCCTGTCGCAGATATTTTGCGTAAGCCCTTAAAACCGCCACATCGGACCAGCTAAGGCCCGCCTTCATGACCAGCCGGTTGAAGCCGTCGCTTTCCGTCGTTCCCTGCCAGACCCGGCGGAAAGTCTCTTCGAATTTCAACTTGAGTTGCTGCAGATCCAGTTCTGTGCCGCCCGGCTCCAGCAGTTCAAAATCATGGATCCAGACCTGCCCGTTCATATTCTCATGATCGACCAGATACGGATTTTCAGCGAGAACCTTAAGGCCCATATTTTCGATCATGGGCAGACAATCAGACAGAGGAAGCGGCTCCCCGGGGCTGTAAATCTTGAAGCGGACCTTGTGATCCGGATCTTCAACCCAGCGATAAAGGTTGAGACCAACCTCGGTCCCGCCGCAGATCTCTTCCAGTTTTTCAATATCATGCAACGCCAGATTAGCGTTGAACCGGGCTTTGTAACCCACCGGAAACGCATCGCCATAGCGGGCTTTCAGACGCAACGCTTTTTCTTCGCCCCACCTTTCAAGCAAGGCGTCATTGAGATCATCGGCCCACTCGCGGGCCGCATTGATCAGTCGTTTCTGCAGATCATTTTCATCAACCTCGGGCTTGCTCGACCCTTGCAGATCAATGATGAAGTGAATGCGGGCCAGGGCATCGTCCCCGACTTGCGAATAATGGGCACTCAGCTCGCCATTATGCATCTCGGCCAGGATGGCGCCGAACTTGCGGCGAAGATCCGTGTTGAACTTCTCCCGAGGCACATAAACCAGCGCCGAAACAAAGCGGGCAAAGCGATCCCGGCGCAGATAAGCACTAATTCTTGGCCTTTCCTGCAGGGCAAGAATTTTAGACGAGATTTCAAACAGCTCATCCGTTGAAATCTGAAAGAGCTCATCCCGGGGATAGGTTTCCAATATATGGGCCAGTGCCTTTTCGTCGTGACTGCTTTTGGCGAGGCCGGCTATTTCAAGAGTACGGCTGACTTTGCGGCGCAAATAAGGGATATCCCGGGGCACCCGGTTATAGGCTGCCGACGTGAAAAGGCCTGTAAAGCGGTATTCACCCACCACTTCACCTTTGGAATCGAATTTCTTGACCCCCACATAATCCAGATGCACTGCCCGGTGCACCGTAGAGCGGGCATTGGCTTTCGTGACAATGATCAGTTCAGGCCGGTGCAGAAACTCCTGCACCTCCGGTGACATTTCGGCCTTGCCGGTCATGATCCGGCGAATAGGGTTTCTCAGAATACCAAGACCGGATCCATCAACAACTTCCCAGTTTTCCGACTTGGATTTTCCTTTGGTACGGAAGTCATACTCCCGGAATCCCAAAAAGGTAAAATGGTTGTCTGCCATCCACTCCAACAGGGCAACCCCTTCGTCGATCTCCGCTTTTTCCAGCTTCGGTGGATTTTTTTTCAGCTTTTCAACGATCTTGTCGACCTGACCCAGGATCGGTTTCCAGTCAGTAACGGCGGCCCTGACATCTTCCAGCACATGATGGATTTCCCGCTCGATCTCGGCGAGAATCTCTGGGTCTCCCTGCTCATCCACCTCGAAATGCATGAAGGACTCAGGCTGCCCCTTCTGCTTTCCTCTTTTCGGTGCAGGATGAAAACACGTGTGTTTGCCCGCAGCATCCCGCTCCACATGCAGAACAGGGTGGATCACCAGATGAACATTAATGCCCCGCTGGTTGAGCGCCGCTGTAACGCTGTCCACCAGAAACGGCATGTCGTCATTGACGATTTCGATAACCGTGTGGGACGTCTTCCAGCCATGCTCCTCCAGGGTCGGACTGAAAGCCCTGATTTTGGAGCTGCCCGGTTCTCTGTTGACGGCAAATTTATAAACCGACAGCGCGGAACCGTAGAGATTTTCGGAATGGATGCCGAGAACATCTTCCGGTGACAACCGTTCATACAGTTTTTCAACGAAAAGCTTGATATCATGTGCCTGCTGCTGCTTGAGCCGGTTATCAATCATAGCCAGGATTTCAGAAATTTTTTCCGCTTTCAGTTCCTGTGCCGACAATGCCATGAGTTGGATCCCCATTCCTGAATTGCAAATGTAACTGCAAAGTAATTTAATCAAATATTATGTAAGATGAGTGTTAACGTATTCTTTTCAGACATAAATTAATCATCAGGTTTGATTTTTACGGATCAGATCGCATCAAATATTGGTGAAATGTTCAGAAGACAACCGGACATCAATTTAAGCTGACTATCATGCGGAAGCTGTCGCCCATCGGCAGCCGGATTATGGTTAATTTCTGCAATAACAATCCCTGTTTATTCCTCCGGAACGCTATCGGCAAGAGCTAATTTATACGAAAAATCAAATCGTTAGAAAACAAACGTTTGGTAATCTACGCTTGGACAGATATCCACACGCCGTCTCAGGCGGCGCTCCGGGCAGCCATGCCGAGCCAGCGATCAATATCAGATGTCTTCTTGTCGGAAGCGGTTACCAGTTGCAGGAGTTTTTCAAGAGCAATCGGGATTTGGCAACGGGAATATTCACGAAGCTGCCGGGGACCGCCTTCCGGGGTCGAGCCTTCACATACCGTTTCGAAGGCAGCTTCCAGATGGAGCAATGCTTCATCCAGTTGTCCAAGGCGCAGTAGATTGTCGCTGATATTATGATGAGACGTGACAAGCAGAAACGGCGCATCAATCCGGATGCCGCTTTTGGCAATATCAAATAGCCGGGTTGCCTCCCTCAGAGAGAGAACAAAAAACCGGTCTGCTTCTGTATGATTCCCAATTGAAAAGGCTTCATTACCCAGGGTAATCAGTTCTTTCCATTTCAGTTCATTGGCCGGTTCCGACATTCGGGTATCCCCTTAATAAAGTCATCAGAGTCTATCTTATTGAGGTTGCCCCATATGACCGCTTTTTTGGGTCTGCTGACAAGGCGTGCTTCGCGCGG
>DIYE01000220.1 GCA_002428885.1 Alphaproteobacteria bacterium UBA6062 | reverse complement strand
GGATGGCGGCCCGCCTACTGGATTGTTGCGGGGCTGACATTGCTGGCTCTTATTGCCGGTATTCTAATTATCCGGGATGAACCACCCGGCTACAAAAGAAGCGACAAACAACCGGCAACCATCCGCGAAAGTGTCAGCGGTTATGTTTCCGTTCTGACATTTCCAAAATTCTTCTTTCTTCTGGCCATGGGGTTTGTCGCCTTCGGTCCGGCGACAGCCATTATCGGTATGTGGGGCGGTCCGTATCTGGAAAGTAAGTTTGGACTTGGCGGTGTCGCCCGGGGTGAGATCCTGCTTCTGATGGTTATGGCCGTTCCGGTAGGAGCCCTCTTTTTCGGCTGGATGGATCGACGGTTTGAGAGCCGAAAGAAAGTTGTTCTGGTTGCCGTTATCCTGGAAATTGCGATGTTCCTGACCCTGGGGCTCGGCCAGAATCTACAGCTCTGGTCCGTTTGTGTTCTTTTCGTCCTGATCAGCTTTCTACAACAGCATTATATTGTCCTGGCGGCTCACTGCCGGGCTTCTTTTCCGGATTATATGGTTGGCAGGGCCAATTCAACGTTGAATATGGTGAGTATTGTCGGCGTTGGTTTCATGCAGTCCCTGGTCGGGTGGGGACTGACCTTGTTTCCCGAAAACGGCTATGAGATCTCTTATCTTGTGATTGCGGCATTTCTCGGGATTGCCTGTCTTTTTTACTTGGGGGCCCGGGAAGTCCTTCCACAAAAAAACTGAACTGATGAGGCTGAATAGTACGCGTCCCATGAGCGATCATAATAATGTGATCTAATTTATATTAGAAAATATAAAATTAGCTTGATATATAAATAAAACGAAGGCATACTTTAGAAAAGTTATAAAATAGTGCGGTGTCCAGGGAATCCAATACTCCAGTAACTTGGAAGGGTGGAACATAATGCCCACACATGACGCTACAAATACTGTAAAAAGAAACAGAGCCTTCATTTCATCTGCCATGTCTGTCCCGATGCTGACGCGAGAACGGGAATTTGATCTGGCGCGCCGCTGGCGCCATGACCAGGATGAAAAAGCGCTCCACGAACTGGTATCTGCTTACGTACGCCTTGTTGTCTCCATGGCATCGAAATTCAATAATTACGGATTGCCGATGGGAGACCTGGTTCAGGAAGGGAATATCGGCCTGATGCAGGCAGCCTTCCGGTTCGAGCCCGAACGGGAGATCCGCTTTTCAACCTATGCAAGCTGGTGGATCAAATCCGCCATGCAGGATTATATCCTTCGCAACTGGTCAATTGTTCGTTCCGGAACAAGCGCTTCCCAGAAATCGCTGTTCTTCAATCTCCGCTGGCTTCGGGCGAAAATCCAGAATTCCGAAGACGGCTCCCTTCCGGAAGATACGCTGGAAACCATTTCGCAAAAACTCCGTGTGGGTATCAAGGAAGTGGAGGCCATGTCTAACCGCCTGGCCAGCCGGGATCAGTCGTTAAGTGCCCCGATTGGCGAGGAGGGTGACGATAGTCTCGAAGATTTCCTGCTGGATACGAAGCCGTCCCCGGAAGATGTGACCATCCGCACCTGTGACGGGGAAACCCGCGGCAAATGGCTCCGCTCGGCCCTTGGTGAATTATCGGATCGGGAACAGATGATTATTCGTGAACGGCGCCTGAACGAAGACAAGGTTACGCTTGAAGCCCTCGGTGAACGGCTCGGTATCACCAAGGAACGGGTTCGCCAGATTGAACACAAGGCTTTTGAAAAACTGAAGGTTTCCGTGGTCAGGATCAGTCGTGAGGCGGCCAGTGTCCCGACGGCTTTGTCGTAAATGAACTCAAAACAGGCTGCCTTGAGCGGGTTTGTCTGAAAATTCTATCTCCTCGAGAAGGTCGGCACCCTTATTTTGAATGTTGCCGACCTTTTTGCTGACCGGATAAGCGGTCAGTTCTTCCTGACGCTCTTCAGTAGGCAGACTGTCCCGATCGGACCCGAAAAGCCAGTCCTCCGCATCATCCGCCAATACGGTAACCGGTTTTCTGTGATGGATCTCTGCAAGATCGCCTGACGCTGCCGTGGTAACAATAGCGCAACTGGTGATCCAGTTTCCGTCCGGTGTCCGCCAACTGTCCCAGAGGCCGGCAAACAGCATCATGGGCCTGTTCTTTGAAGAGATAAAGAAGGGTTGGGTTTCCGTATTCGATATTTTTTTCCATTCATAAAATCCGTTTGCCGGTATCAGGCAACGGCGCCGGGCGAAGGAGTCTCGAAAGGTCGGTTTTTCATGGATGGTTTCCTGCCGTGCGTTAATAGGCGGCGCGGATCGGTTTGCATCCTGTGTCCAGGAAGGGAAAAGACCCCAGTGAAGCAAAGACAGGCTGAAAGCGTTCCTTGAACGGCTTTCTCTTCCAATGGCAGGAATGTGAGAGCCGGGTGCAATATTGTAGGACGGTTCAAAATAGGGGACAGATGAGAAATCAAACAAAGCCCGTAGAATGTCCAGAGGATCCGTCAAAACATATCGGCCACACATATGTCACTCCTGTCAAGGCTTTAAAAAAGAGAGCCCCGCCTTTTACGGGAGGAAGTTTGAAGAGTCTAATGTAATAGATCATCTAATAAAAGTTCATTCTAATCAATTCGATAGTGTTTTTTAAGTAACAGGTCATCTGAATTTTCCTTCGTCTTTAAAAATAAGAATGAAATTCATTTTCTATTTATAAGTTGATTTCTATAATCAGGTTAATTTGTTGCTTTTCGGGTGCGCTCTCCAATGCATAAAAAAATCCTTCTTACATCCACTCCGCTTTCTGCTGTTCTTTTTTCCTGTCTCTCCAGTGTTGGCCTTGCGGCTGATATCGTTGACCCGGGAACGTTAGGCAGCCAGGTCCGGGCTGCTGGCATTGCCGGAGATGGATCCGTTGTTGTTGGAGTAAGCCAGACGACCGGCAACAGGGCTTTTCGTTGGACCAGCGCGGATGGAATGCAGGATCTTGGACTTTTGCCTTCGGGTACTTTTAGTGATGCAACTGGTATTTCCTCTGACGGTTCCACGATTGTGGGTTTTGCGGATATACCAGCAGGATATCGATCCTTTGTTTGGACCAGCGGCGGCGGGATGGTCAATCTGGGAACCCTTGCCGGTGGCTCATACAGTTCTGCCAGGGATGTATCCGCCGATGGATCTGTTGTGATTGGCTATAGTGATTCCGCTTCAGGTTCCAGGGCTTATCGCTGGACGAGCGGTGGCAGCATGGAGGATCTTGGTGTTTTGACCGGGGGAACACGCAGTGAGGGGAATGCCGTTTCAGATGATGGATCTGTGGTTGCTGGATATAGTACTGTAACGGGTGGAGATGAGCATGCCTTTCGCTGGACAAGTGGCGGTGGCATGGTTGACCTTGGTGTTCTGGCGGGTGGAATATCCAGCAGAGCGGAGGATATCTCGGCAGATGGTTCGGTCGTCGTCGGATATGGCACAGGGGGAGGAACTTTTTTAGCGTTTCGCTGGACCAGTGGAGGCGGTATGGAAAGCCTGGGAACAATTCCAGGTGAAACGACTAGTTATGCCCATGCCGCGTCTTCAGACGGGTCGGTTATTGTCGGCCGTTCTGGTCTTAAGGCCTTCCGATGGAACAGTACGGACGGCATGACGTCGTTGGAAACGGATTTGCAGGCTGCAGGCGTGGATACGACCGGTTGGACGCTTGCTGTAGCGACAGGTGTTTCGGCAGATGGACAAACCATCATTGGAAATAACAGCGCGGCCACCAGTACAAGGATCTTTATTGCCAGGTTTGGTGCCGGTGGAGCTGCGCTTGTGACGCCTGAAGGGATGCAGCAGTCAGCAACCTCGGCGTCGGCATTAACCAATGCGGCCTCTACCCTTGGAACGACGCTTTCCAGTAACACGATGATTACCGTGAACCAGTCGAGCATTCGTCAATCTGCGTCACCGGCCACCAAAACGGCGTCTTTGTCTCAAGGAGAGGCGGTTTATGTGGAAGATGAGGATATCAACTATTTCGCGGCGCGTGGCTATACGGGGGTTTCCAAGAAGCTCTCTGCTGACTGGTCAATTGGCGGCGGTGCGATCGTTGGTTATGACAAGGATACCAGCCTGTATCAGGGCGGTGAAGCGACCACCAAGGCCTGGGGCGGTGATCTGCATGTAAGCTACAAACCCAAAGGCAGTAACCTGACGGCCAATGTGGTGTTTACAGGCCTGCGTCTTCATGGGGATCTGAAGCGGGGATATCTGAATGGTGCCACGCCTGAAAAAGCCTCCGGTGAAACCGATGGCTTCTATGTGGATCTGGGAGCGCGGGTTGGTTATGAAATGATGATGGGGAATGACTGGTCCCTGACACCGTTTGGTGAATATCATTACAGCCACACCCGATATGATGCCTATTCAGAAACACCGGGTACCCTGGCCGGCCGGGTCAGCGAGCAGACAACCCGCAGCCAGAATCTGCAAGGTGGATTGTCTCTGTCCTATGCAGGCCTCGGGAATGATCTGATCCTGTGGGCCGAAGGGGCGGCGGGCATGGCCCGTGAAGAGATTGACACGCCGACCGTAACGGTTTCCGGTGTGGGCACTTTTGGCGGTGCCGATGTGCTGGACAGCTATGCCTATGGCAAGGCGACGGTCGGGCTTCGCTATGCCCTGAATGAGAATACCAGCCTCAATGCGTCCCTCGGCGGCATTGCCGAGCTGGGCGGTAACAGCACAAAAGACATCGACAATATCCAGACCACTATCGGCGTTACCTATAGTTTCTAAGAGAATGAATGGAGCCTCATGAATAATCAATAGGATCGATTGGGGCGTAAAAAACGGTCTGGGGTGAGTGCCTGAAAAAAACATTTTGGATAAAAATGAGTTCACCTTTAGCGGGAGGGGCTTGCCATATTCAATATCCTCAAAAGTCTTCCAAAATATTATATGGATCAATAGGGTAGTGTTTTTTTGGTAACATAATGACAGGGATTTTGAAATTTCATAAAAATAAGAATGAAATTCATTTTCTATTTATAAGTTTACCCCTATAGTCAGGTTAAATGACTGCTTTTCGGGTGTGCTTTCCAATGAATAAGAAGACTCCGCTCTCCTCAACGACCCTTTCCGTTTTTTTTGGTTTGACTGTGATGGTGTCGCCTGCGCTGGCTGCTGACCTTACCAATCCGGGTACACTTGGCGGTTCAAATAGCTATGCCTTTGGTGTTTCCGGCGACGGCTCTGTCGTTGTCGGAACTTCTCAAATTGTTGGAGGTAACCATCATGCTTTTCGCTGGACCAGTGGTGGCGGTATGGTTGATCTGGGCACGCTTGGCGGTTCAACTAGCCATGCCTATGATGTTTCCGGCGACGGCTCTGTCG
>DIYE01000109.1 GCA_002428885.1 Alphaproteobacteria bacterium UBA6062 | reverse complement strand
TCCCAGCCGATCGGAACCATCGCCGCCATACAGGCTGTCGGCTCCGCTTCCGCCAGACAGAAAGTCGTTTCTGTTACCGCCCAGAAGCTGATCATTTCCGGAATTACCGTAAAGCGTATCATCACTGGACCCGCCGTCAATCGTGTCATCACCACTGCCGCCATTCAGGGAATCCGCACCATCACCGCCATACAGGATATCCGATCCCTTCTGACCATAAATAAGATCACTTCCGTTATTTCCTGAAAGCGTATCATCGAAGCTGGCAACCTCATATATTTTGCTCGTATCAAAGATATCGAGCGCAATATGCTCTCCGTCTTGGGACGTCGTATATCCGATCCAGGAGACTTGATCCCCGACAGACAGCCCAAGCTCAGACAAGGACATCTGAACCCGTAGCATGCCATCATCGATGATCAGTGAAGATTGGGAAAATAAAGAGGCACTGCCAACGATACCAGCAACAACGGTACTGATAGCGATAGTCGCATTGCCTCCATCCATCTGTATGGAAATCAGAAATCCATCCCTTTCCGGCAATGAGATGACAGATCCGGCGTTGGTTGTCGGCAGAGGTGCATTGCCGGGAGATAAAAACAGGGAAACAGTTCCGGTATCTTCCAGAAGATTAAACCCGTTAGCGTCATAAAGAGACGTCAGGAAAACCAGATCATCATCACTGTTTGTCATGGTCATATGACGAATATCCCAGTGATTGCTTCCAGTGGCGCCGCTGCTGATAAAATCACAGTCACTTTCGAGGTCTGATTTAACGACAACCTCATTATCAATAATATCGTAACCGGAAGCGCCGTATCGGGCGTGAGCATTAAGGATCTCAACATTTGCAGAACCGATATCGACAGAGAAAACCGTATCGTCGAAATCCCTGTCTCCACCATTGTAGAGATCTTCAAACCCAAGCTCCAACACACCATTTTGAGCATCAAGCTGACCGACCGTATGCAAAATACCATCGGAGTTAAGAGGCAGTGTGTCACCAAAAGCAGTGGTGTGATAATCGTGCGTTTTAATCCTGGTTACCGTACCGTCTTCCGCGATATGATAGAGATCCGGGTTTTCATCTGTAATGCTGGCAACACTCCCGTCCGCGTTTCGAAACTCAAAGGTTCCGCCATCGCTGGCTGCACTGTTGAAGAAGGCATTGTTGATCGAATATCCATTTGAAACGATGAAAAAGCCGATCTGATCGCCAGCCGATATGTCTAGAGACTCTGTTGTCTCACCCGGGACAAGGTTACCGCCGCTACCGACTTGGGAAGCATTTTTCCAAATGACGTCCACATCTTTGATCTGGCCTGTTTCCCGATCTATTTTATACCAGCCAAAGGTGTTCCGATATCCGGCTCCTTCTCCCTGGAAAGTCACAGAGACAGGATAATCATATGTAATAAAGAGATCATTGAGAGCAGCGAAAGAAGGACTGGCATCACCATAAAGAGTGTCATTTCCGCTGTTACCGGAAATAACATCATTCCCCTTGCCTCCCCACCCTTCATCATGACCATTATTACCGGTAATGACATCATCTCCACTCCGGCCTGAAAAAACTTCATCCGCACGGCTACCGGTTAAAGTATCCGAGTAATTTGTGCCTGTTATCGGCGAAATCGTAATTTCCATTTAGCTTGTCCTTTGTCTAACGGGTTACCCATAAAAGACTGAAAGAATGAACCACGTTCAGGCTCTACTGGATCCGTCCCTGTACTTGTTAAAACCCACAGGAAGACAGGCACGTCCTGTGCCAATTGAAGAAAAGCGACACGAAGAAAAAGAAAATACAATTATATCAATATTTTAATATTATTTTGCGGTTTCGAAATTTTGTGAAACCTTATGTCAAACTGACCTGTCATCCGCAAAATGAAAGTCAATCTGAGAAAGAGAAGTGCGGATGGTGAGCCAATTGCGCCAAGCACCCCACAACAGAGAAAAGACGGCAAAACATTGTTTTATTTAAATAATTCAGAGACTCTTCTCTTTATATAGAGCCGTATTTCTAGTAATGGCATGGCTGTTGCTCTCTTCTATGTGAGTTCGTTTTTCTGGTTGCCGATCCAGGAAAACACTGGAACTGCAAGGAAGGGTAGCATGAAAATTATGAGAGAACGCCCAAGTCAAAGAAGGCATCACCGTTTGACAGCGCCTCTACTCGTTGCCGTTAAGGGCCATGACCCGGTTCAGGCTATTGACTGGAGTCTTGGCGGCCTCCGCTTTCCTGCCATTCCCGGGCTTTCACTTACCGTTCAAAACCAGGTTAACGTCTGGATTACTCTTTCTTTTCAAGGATATGATATCAGTTTCGATGCGGATATTGAAATCATCCGCATTGACGAAAAGACCGAACAGATTGCGGCGCAGTTTGTCGCACTGTCAGAAAGATCCGAAGATCTGCTGAAATATTTCTCCGAAGGCCTGATCCGCGGCAGCATGGGAACCGTTGAAGACAGCATCTGCAGGATTGACGTTCCTGTCACCCCCATTTCCACACAACCAACGGCGTCTCACATTTCGGAAACCCCGGTGCGTCGACTGCCGATTAAAACCATTGCAATGTCATGTTTGTATATTGTCATTGGTTTAGCGGTCTTTTCCTACATCGGTATTCTTGCCTATTCCAACATCATGCGGATGGAGGTTACAAGCTCTGTTGTCTCTACTCATCTACAAACCATGAAAATGCCGGCTGATGGTATCTTGAAACAGGTTAATTACCGACAGGGTCAACCGGTATCTCAAGGCCACCAGTTAGCGATCATTGAAGATATCAAACTGGAGCAAAAGATTAAGGCGGCAAATCTGGAAGTCGAGGTTTCGAGAAAGGATGTCTGGCAGAAAGAAGAGAAATACCGGATCGAGCAGGAACGGATGAAGCTGTATAAAATTGTGAGTGAAACCGAGACCAATATCGCAAAAGCCCAACTGGCATCCCTCAAAGCAGGTTTAAAGGCAGCAGACGCACATCTGATCCGCATGACTCGCCTGAAGAAGAAAGGCGTTGCCACCAATGCACAGCTCGATGAAGCAAAAATGGAACAAACCCGGCTTGCTGCTGCTGTGCGAGTGGCGGAATTGAAGCTTCAACAAAATGCGGCCATGGAAAGCGCCAGCCGCCGTCATTACAATCACAAAGTTTTTGTCTCAGATCTGGATATGTTGGCTGTCGAACTGGAAATGGCTTATGGGAAGCTGAATATTGCCCTGAAAAAACTTGGTCAGCTTGAAGAGGCAAAGAAAAATCTGGTCATGCGGGCTCCGTTCGACGGACGGATTGCAGCCGTCTATAGGGATCGCGATAGTCGGCTCAACAGAAACGATCCCTTTTTGGTTATTGAGAAAACAGACGGGATCAAAGTAACGTCTTATCTCAACCAGTCTGAAATCATAGAGGTCGGTCTCGGGGATGAAGCAACTGTTTATATCCCGGCGCTAAACCGGAAAGTACCGGCTATTGTGTCCCGGATCGATCGTCATTCATCCTACCTAAACCAGAATAAGAACAGCTACACCTGGCAGGATGAAAAAGAACGGACCGCTGTTGTAATTCTCGACCTGCCGGCAAACAGCGCGCTCAGCTCGCACATTACGGCGGGTCTGCCAGTTATTGTTATCTTCAAACGCCGGGAAATCAGTGACATATGGGCTTCCATCTTTGGAGCATTTGACAACAAACCGAACCCGTGGATTGATGATGAAAAAGCTCAGAAAATCTGACGAGAAAGCTTATATTGACGATCCAACTGTGTGGCCTAAGGGACTGCGAAAGTGGACGCCATTTGCACTGCTGAATATTGCAATATACCTCGCCTGCTGCCTCGTCGCCATAATGGCAGTTCCCAACCGCTTATGGGATCCGTCTGTTCGCGAAGTAACGCTGGTCATCGGTTTCCTCGGTATCTGGCGTTATGGCTGGTGGTTTACTCATGCGGTGCGGGCGATGATATATGGTCGTTTTGTCTATCCCGGTTTAAAAAGAAAAGGCCAGGAAATCTGGGATAGCGGCTGGCGTCCCCGCCATATGCATTTTATGATGACCACCTATAAAGAACATCAGGACATCACCGAAAAAGTAGTCCGTTCCATCATCCTGGAAATCCGGAATTCCGGTGTACCGGGGACAATCTGGCTGGGATCCGCGGATCGATATGATGAAGATGTGATTTCAGACTTTTTACGCCGTGAAGCCAGTGATCTGGATCTCACACTCCGTATTATCCGGCAGAACGTGTCTGGAAAGAGAGCAGCAATCGGGCTTGTCTTGAGAGCCATGAACCGATCCGCTGTGGAGAAAGATGATCTCGTCATCTTTATGGATGGGGATTTCATTCTTGCCGAAGGGGCTGTCAGCCGCTGTATGCCGTTGTTCAAGCTTTATCCCGAACTCCAGGCCTGCACGACGGATGAAGAAGTGATCTGCATCGGGCCAAGATGGATCGAAACCTGGCTTAAAATGCGGTTTTCCCAGCGCCGGCTGGCCATGCAGTCCCATGCTTTGTCAGGGAGAGTTCTAACACTGACAGGCAGGATGTCTGTCTTCAGGGCTTCTCATCTGCTTAAGCTTGAATTTATCCGGTTGCTGGAAGCGGATCATCTCAACCATTGGCTTTGGGGGGACTTTCGCTTCCTGTCAGGAGACGATAAAAGCACCTGGTATTACATGTTGAAAAACAAGGCCAAGATGCTCTATGTCCCGGATGCCTTGGGATATACAGTCGAGGTTATTGAAGGATCCGGAATGGATCGCATGGTTCAGAACTTCCGCCGGTGGTCCGGCAATATGCTCCGCAACGGTTCCCGGGCGATTTCCTTGGGGCCGCGGCATATGCCCTTTTTCATCTGGTGGTGCCTTGTGGATCAACGTCTCTCTATGTGGACGATGTTAGTGAGTCCTGTCCTTGCTGTTTTTGCGACCCTTGCAATTGGACTTAGTTATTTATGGTCCTATCTCATATTTATCGCTCTTAGCCGTATGCTTTTGTCCCTTTTTCTGTTTCGGTATTCCCGGAAAATCGAAATGGCCTATCCCTGGATCCTCTATTTAAATCAGTTGATCAATGCATCGGTGAAAGTTTATTGCATCTTTCGCCTGTCGAAACAGAAATGGTCTAACCGGGGTAACCAGAAATCAGCGACCGACGGCACTCAATTAATGGAGCTGTTCCGGAATACGATGGCTTCATGGTGCACGACAATAGCCGTGGCTCTGCTCGCCCTGGTGACATTGCACTATTCCGGACTCCTGGACATCCCTTCCCTTGAAATGATGAAAGTGGCTTTGTCCCTGGGATAGGGGTTTATCAATTTGAATGTCAATTTGAGAACCGCATCACCACCCTCTTTCTGAAAAATCAATAACTCATTGAATTATATGAAAAAATAAAACACTCCCGGCTGGCACGACCGGTGCATCTCCAAAGAGTATAATGGAGGAGATATTCAATGAATTTTCGATCGAAGTCATCGAGAGTGTATAGTGCTATTATCGCCGGCACTTTTATTGCGGGTCTGTCCCCTTTCCTTTTCAACGTGGTTATTGATCCTTATGAATTAAGTCCCATTTTCGACCTCGATATCGAAAAGGAAAAAATCAGCGAAAAATCGCACTACCCGCTCTGGAAAGTTATTCACTACCCGCAGCAAACCGCAGAGACTGTTATTCTTGGAGACAGCCGCGCCCGCGCTTTAAAAGAAAAATTCTGGCATCAGATAGGCCTTACAAATACCTATAATTTCGCTTATGGCGGCGCGACCATCTTCGAAATTTTCGATACTTTTCAGTTTGTCAAACAGAGTCCAAATTTGAAGACCCTGATTGTCGGCATCCAATTGAGAAGCTTTGATCTCAACCACAAAAACGGCATGAACAGGGTTCCGGAAGCTCTGAGATTAAGCAGCAATCGTTTTACCTATTATTCAAACTGGTTTGTCTCCCGCATTTCAACAAAACTGCTAGAGAAGAAATATGAAGAACAGCTTCATTCCTTTAGGCAGCTTAATTTTTCACCTGTCTCTTCTGCGCGAGCTGACGAAACCAGAATTAAGGATCGGCACGCCTATCTGGAACTCCTGGACGAGGAGCTTTGCCGAAACTGCAAGCTGCCCTCTAATGTCACGGCTTCGCCCTACACCATCCAAACAGGAAACTACTCCTATTATTTTGGACGTGGTCTCGGAAGATGGGGACGCCTATGGCCTGAAATTACAACAGCTCAACCTTTAACAGGGGTTTTCGGGCGGCAAGTCCGGAAAAACGCCCGCTCAGATTGGAACAAATTCGAATTTTCTGAGGAACTTTGGTCCCGCATTGTACAGATCTCAGATTGGAGCCGGGAAAACAACGTTAAACTCGTCTTTGTTATCCCACCAACAATTGCTGAAATGCAGCAAAGAATTGTCGATTTTGGATTTGGAGAGCTTAATCATGAATTCCGGCTCAGACTTGCGAGATTAGCTCCGGTCTTTGATTTTGATTTCTACAATCCGACCACAAGCAACCTTAAGAATTTCTCGGATGCCTATCATTTTAACTATCTGACCGCGAAGCAGATGATCGGGGAGATCTCACTCTATCTTTCGAAGCATGGAAAAGTTCGAAACACAGCACTCAAGCGCAGAGACCAGATCATTTGTCCGCTCTCAGAGCAAGAAACCCGTTCGAAAATCACTGATCAAACAGTTGAGGTCCTAGACGGTCAGTCTTGTCGCATATGGAGGACACGTCATGGCAGCTAAACTGATGACATTCAGGGTCCTGGTTCCCTTAACAATACTGACTGTGATCGTTGTTGCGATCCTGTATTTTAATACCGCGTCTCGGCCCGCAAAAAACTCTTCCTGGGATCCTGTTGTAAATGAGGAAATGAACCAGGCAAAAACACTTCAAAAGCTGGGCAAGCTCAAAGAAGCCCTTGTCATTTACGAAAGGCATGCTGCTGAAGATCACCCGGTTGCCATGTTTTATGCTGCGAAATTTCACAGCCGCGGCTGGGGAACGACTCCAAATCTGACCCTTGCGCGCGGCTATTATCTCAAGGCCGTAGAATACAGCTTTCCCTATCGCGGAGAAACCGCCTATGAACTGGGGCGCCTCTTCCAGCGATCCAAAGGCGAAGATTGTAACGTCGTCGCCATGGAGTGGTTTAGAAATGCCCTGAAATGGCAATATGTCAAAGCCGCGCTGCAACTCGCTATTCATTACGAAAAGGGGCTGGGCGTTGAACCGGATCCGGAAAAAGCCAGTGAATTCTATGAAATCGCTGTCGCTGCCGATAACGAACAGGCGATGATCAAATATGCCCGCCTTCTGACGAACCAGGAGCTATACGATCTCTTTGATCCTGATAAAGCCACGACACTCACCCTGCGGGCCTTAAGGCATCTGGAGCGTAAAGCCAATGCGGGTTCCGCAAGTGCCGCCAAGCTAATCGGCCGCCTCTACAGGGATGGAGATCAAATCCCGCAGGATCTTGACAAGGCGCAAAAATGGTTACGACAAGCTGCTCATCTGGGCAGTACCGGAGGCATGCATGACTACGCTCATATGTTGCTTTCTGAAAAAAGAAAGGCATCTCCTAACGAAGCCATCGGATGGCTAAAGAAGGCTGCAAAGATGGGGCATGGCGGCTCCATGACAGCTCTCGGACGCTTTCACCTGAAAGAACAATACGGCCTTGAAAAAGAAGGAGCTGTTCATTGGTTCGAGGCGGGGTCAGAGGTTCCGCACGGCGGCTCCCTTGAAGAACTGGCACGCCTGCATCATCAGGGCATTCTAGTCGCCAGAGATAAAGAAAAAGCAATCAAACTCGCCAAAAGAGGACAGCGTCTGGGACATAGCGGCTCTATCAAACTGCTTGCCGAGATGATGCTTGAGAGTTCCACATCGGAACTGGATCAAACGACGCGTAACGTGATTAGGAGGTAGGGGAAATGGTTTTTAGTTCACTTGAATTTATTTATTTGTTCATGCCTCCGGTTCTGCTGGTCTTCTTTATGTTGCGTTATTTTCAGAAAGAAAACGCAATCATCTGGTGGCTTATCGCAGCGTCTATTGCTTTCTATGCCTGGTGGAGTCCTATCCATCTGATCTTGCTGATCGCCTCTGTTGTCATCAATTTCACCTTGCATAAAATGATCTTGAAGACAGGTAGCCGGTTTGTTTTGACGATTGGCATCATCGGTAATCTTGCAACGCTTGCTTATTTCAAATATGCCGATTTCCTTATTTCCAACGTTAATCTGATAGCCGGAGTAGAGACTCCGCTACTGGGTATCGTTCTCCCCCTCGCGATTTCTTTTTTCACCTTTCAGCAGATTTCATTTCTGTATGATACTTACGTTGGACAGATTGAACGATGCAACTTTGCAAAATACTGCTTGTTTGTCGTCTTCTTCCCGCAACTGATCGCCGGTCCAATCGTCCTTCAAAAACACACCATTCCACAATTCAAGATGTCTATCTTTAATAAAAGCTGGGCATTGAATCTCTCTGTTGGCATGAGCTTGTTTATTATCGGTCTCTTCAAGAAGATCGTGCTCGCTGACGGAATTGCTCCGATCGCCAATACAGTCTTTAATGCATCCGAAGCTGGGCATGCCGTGCCTTTCGAGGCCGCCTGGATGGGAACCGTAGCCTATACGTTCCAGATCTATTTTGATTTTTCAGGCTATTGCGACATGGCTCTCGGGTTAGCGCGGATGTTTGGTATCCGGCTGCCAATTAATTTCAACTCACCTTACAAAGCTCTGAATATCGTAGACTTCTGGCGGCGCTGGCATATTACCCTTTCCACGTTTCTCCGTAATTATCTCTATATTCCGCTTGGCGGAAACAAAAAAGGGCTCACACGCCGCTACGTCAACCTGACAGCCACAATGCTATTGGGAGGATTGTGGCATGGTGCCAGCTGGAATTTCGTTTTCTGGGGCCTGTTGCACGGTTTTTACCTGACCATCAATCATGCCTGGTCTGCGATAGTTCCGACACGGGAAGCGTCCTCAACGGCCATCGCCTTTTTGGAACGAACCGTCGCCCGGGCCCTGACACTCCTGGCTGTTATGGTTGCATGGGTGTTCTTCCGGGCGGAGAGCTTTGGGTCCGCTCTTGCTGTCCTTAAAGGCATGTTCGGCCAAACCCTTTATGCGGACAGCAGAATATGGGATGGATTATTGAACGAGACAGGATCATTCTGGTTTCAAACCCTTGTTCTAACCTGCATCGTCCTTATCGCTCCGAACTCTATAGAAATTGTAAAAAAGTACCGGCCTGTTGTCGATTTGAAGGCAAAATCTGCTGAACTTAGAAACACCTTCCTGCCTCTGGCGAGGCTGTTGCATTGGCGCCCTTCACTGGGGTGGTCAGTAACTTTCTCAATCGTCGGACTGGTAAGCCTTATACAGATTTATCGTCTGGATGAGCTGACGGAATTTATCTATTTCAATTTTTAGGGGAAGCATATGTGGCGCCTTATTTATCCACTTATTTTTTTGCTTTTGTTGTCCACCGACACGCTTCCGGCAAAGGGGCAGGAACATTGGGTTATTACGCAAACAGTCTCAGGTTTTTCTTATGATACAGAAACGGAGACGGCAAAGCGCCGGGAGACCGAACGCAGAGGACTTCTCTCTTATTCAACGTCGGGGAAAAACCGATTTATCTCCTACTGGTCAGATGGCGCTTATCGAGCCACAACCTTGTATAACGGAAAAACCGTTGTTGACGGCCACGACCTGAATGATGTCTCCCGGATCAGTAGCTTTCGGTTTAACAAAAGCGGATCAACAGCTTATATCCGAACCACCAAAGGCCCGACTTCCATTGTTGAAATGATAGTCAACGGTTACTCAGTTGCTCACTGGCCCCGGTTATCCCAGATCAAACTTCTGGCGTTCCGAGGTAATGCACTCGTCATCTCCCATTTTCGGGCAGACAACCAGACAACGGAATTCTGGCAATATAAGCTTCAGACAACAATTCCGGCATCTGCGACGGGGGAAAAAATTGGCGCTGTCGAAGGCTGTGCGGTCCTCGCGAGCAAAGTTGTGAAAGCAGGCATTGCGCTTGAAGTTTATTGTCACAGATCAACAGGCAGCGATATCAGTTTCCTCGATTTCAAATCCGGAAAAGTCTCTACTATTATCGCAACAGAAAAGGATGAAATACTGGGATACGGGCTTGCCCGGTCTAAAAAAACCTCCATCCCGGTTCTCTCAATCGACGGCACGAAAAGCGCCCGGCAGTTTTACCATGCAAGTACGGGTATCTTCCTCAGTTTACTGGGAGAGCCTATGGCCTATGCCTCCGATGAAGGAGGAAAGCAAAGTTGGAGCCAATCTTACCGCACGCGTATTCTAGCCATACTCTCTCACAAAACAGCTCATCCCGTTTTCGCCACCCTGGCGCGACAGGCCATGCACCGCACATTGGGGCAACAGAACAAGCGTCTCAAGATTTCCGGCACCTATAATCCGGCTTGCGCCTGGGCCTCTCGCATATATTCAAACGATAAAAAGAGCCCGATTTCACTGTTGATCAATCAGGCAATGATTTCATCAAGCCTGATTGAAGCCTGCAAACAACTCGGATCAGAATGTCCTGTTAATCTTCAAAAACGCATTTTGGATAATGCTGCCTGCCTTGTTCGGGAGAATGAAATCTGGTTCACTCCTGAGAAAGGTTTATACCGAATTCCCTATAATGCCCCTTTTCGTTATGATGGTGTCTGGGCTCCCTGGAACTGGCATATGATGTGGGTCAGTGTCCTTCATCATGTAGGTCTGGAACGCGACAGACCCGCCCTTATGCACAGAGCCCACTCCCTTCAGGACACATTTTTAGCAAGCTGGGAACCCGAAACACTTTCCGACACGAAATCTGCAGCAGCGTTATGGCGATATTGGCCACAAGCGTATTACGATGGCTGGACAAAACAGGATCAGATTTCCGTCTCGCGGCAAAGCCAAAAAAGAAAAGACCTGGACCGCGAACGCTATGAAGATTTAAACCATGCCGGCATCAGTCTTCTCGGACTATCCGATCTTGGTTTTTCCCCTACCCCTGTCCTGTCTCGCTCATTGTCTCGCCGAATTGACAGGCTCCTCGAACATGACCCCTTCCTTCCCCGGGATATGGACGGGAAAGGTCCCAGAAGCCCCAGATGGAGGCTTGGTGCCGGCTGGCATATGTTCGCGACAGATACTTTACGTATGGCATATACACGCAAAATGCCCGGTAATCGTTCCAATGGGAGCCATCTGGCTTATGCAAAACTCTACGACCCTGCTCAGCCATTTCAACTGACTCTCTCATTGTTACAGTGCAAAGATAGAAAATGCTCAAAAACCATGACCTGGAACTATGGTGAGGCGAGGCGGTTTCTGGAGAAAAATCCTCTTTTCAGTATTGCCGTGAAAGAATAGACCGGTAAACACCGATTATATCTCCAGGCGCTCTTTAAACAGCAGTTGCTCCTTTTCAGCCCTGTTCTTGGCTTGTCTAGGAGGTTTCCTTCAACTTGCGATAAATCGTTGATGGACTGATCTGTAACATAGCTGCGGCTTGCGGGACATTGTTATCCGTCATCTTGAGAGCTGACCTGATATGCTCCTGTTCGAGCTTCCACATCGGTAACAGAACAGATTGATCTTCGGATAACACAGGTGTTTCGATCTGTGGCTCCTGCGGAGATAGCGCCACGGAAATACTGCCGTTGATGACGCTGGTCGGAAGCATGTCAGATGAAATTATATCCCCTTCATTCAGAACGATAATACGCTGCATGACATTCTGGAGTTCACGAACATTGCCTGGCCACTTATGCGCTTTCAATAAGGCGAGCGCAGTCTCATCAAATCCGGTAAATCCCTTTCCTTCTTCATTATTATAAAATCGAAGAAAAAACTCAGCGAGATCCTGTACATCCGTCCCCCTCTCCCTGAGAGGCGGTAATGTCACCGGAATAATATGAAGCCTGTAAAATAAGTCTTCCCGAAAGCGACCAGCCTCTACCTCTGTAAGCGGGTCCCGATTGGTCGCACAGACAAACCTTAAATCAACTTTTTCAAGAGTATCACTGCCAACCTTACTGAAACTTCCTGTTTGGATGAAACGCAGTAATTTGGCTTGCAAAGCAAGATCCATTTCGCAAATCTCATCCAGAAACAGCGTGCCTTTATTCGCCTTGAGAGCGGCACCCGTCCGGTCTTGCTGCGCTCCGGTAAAGGCACCTTTTACATGCCCGAAAATTTCGCTTTCCATAAGCTCGGACGGAATGGCGGCACAATTGATGGCAACAAACGGATGTTCGGTGCGGCTGCTTTTCTCATGGATGGCCTGCGCCATCAGTTCTTTACCTGTCCCGGATTCCCCTTTAATAAAAATCGTCGCATTGCTGCTTGCGGCGCTGTCAATGGTCCGATATATCGCCTGCATGGGCAGACTTGAGCCAATAAAACCACAATATTCACCGCGGTCAAATGCCTGCTGATAGGTTGCTACTTTCTTTTTAAGATCCTGCTTCTCAACGGTATTGCTGATCGTCGTCACCAGACGGTTTGCCGAAATCGGTTTAACCAGATAATCATCTGCTCCAAGACGAATTGCTTCAACCGCCTGGTCTATGGATCCGTCTGCCGTGATCATCACGACAGCACTTTCACACCCGTCTTCCCGAATATCGGTTAGGAAGCTGATGCCATCTTCATCCGGCAGCCTTATATCCAGCAGAATGACATCGAAAGTCGTGCGATTGACCTCTGACCGTGCTTCAGCGGCTGTAGGGACGGAGATAACGCGCCCGGGAAAGCGTGAAAGATAGCTTTCATAGGTTCTGGCCAAAGGCAATGTATCCTCTACGAGGAGAATTTGCAGTGATTGTTCTATCATGCTGCTAGAATAATATAGAAAATGTGCATTTTTATTTAACGCATAAACACCTTAATTCTCCACATCACCAACCCTTTAACCCGTCAAAAAATAGAAAGGCCATATAGTCAAAAGGCTCCTCTACACTAAATTAATAAAGAAGAAATATAAGAAAAGGGGGAATATCGGAGAAGTTGAATGAATCGTAACGGGAGCAGTTTGTTCTCACTCAGTATCTCGGCGCAGATGTTGATTGTGACTGTTATTCTGTCACTAACCTTAAGCCTGGTAGCCAGCATGCTGGTCAAATCCATTGAGAGGGATCGGTTCACCCGGGAACTTGAAGTACAGTCTGACCATACGCTATCGGTCGCCGCGGATGCTTCTGTACCGGCAATGAGTGGCATAGGATCAGCCAATCTGGAAATACTCTCCAGCCAGATACTGGCCGGCATGGAAGATATATGCCGTGTTCGGATTGTCTTAAAGGACGGGACAGTCCTGATTGATAAAATAAAGCCAAAAGAAGGGCAACGAGGCTCGGTCTTGCCAGTTTCCAGACCAGTCCTCCAAAATGGCGCCGCTTTGGGAACAGTATCCATATACTGGGACCTGGACAGGCGTCTTGCACTGATTGATCAGAATGCCTGGCTTGTAACGATTTACTCTTTTGCCGCCTTTGGTCTCGCAATTATCGCTTTTCTCGTTGCTGCAAACTGGCTGACGTTAAAACCCATCCGCAGCCTCGAAAAACAACTTAAAACGGTCTCTTCTCCATCCTCTTATACGCATCTGGATATTCCCGACTATTACGCCAAGGAGATCCATCATCTCAACCAGGCTTTAGATGATCTTCATAACCATATTGTAAAGCAGCAGGAGCGGGAAGAAACCCTGGTTCAGACCACATCTGACCTTGAAAAAACCAAACGTCAGCTTGTGCAGGCAATCGAAGCGGTTACCGAAGGTTTTGTCTATTATGATGCGGATGACAAACTGGCTATCTGTAACGAGCGGTATAAAGAGATTTATCCGGAAAGCGCTGACCTGCTGATACCAGGCATGTCCTTTGAGGATATTGTCCGCACCGGAGCCGAGCGCGGGCAATATGCGGAAGCCATCGGACGGGTGGATGAATGGGTCGACATGAGGATGCAACAGCATCATCACCCACAAGGCCCGATCGAGCAGGAACTGCCTGACGGTCGTTGGGTTAGGATCATAGAGACCCGGTCAGAAGACGGTGGTCTGGTTGGCATTCGTTCCGATATCACGGATATCAAAACGCATCAGAAAGAGCTTAAGAAAGCAAAGGAGGATGCCGAACTGGCCAATGAAGCCAAGTCGGAATTTCTGGCAATGATGAGCCACGAAGTTCGAACCCCTCTCAACGGCGTCCTTGGAATATTTGGCCTTCTTAAAGATACGGATATGAACCCTGAGCAGGATCGATTGATTGATACAGGATATGATTCTGCACGCAATCTTCTCACGATTATCAACGATATCCTGGATTTTTCAAAACTGGAGGCCGGCAAAGTCGAATTGGAGATCAACCCCTTTGATCCCAAATACGCCTTCAATAGTATTATTGATCTGATGAACCCGTCTGCCTTTGCAAAAGGGCTGTCTCTGTCTATCGAATTTGACCTGGCCGATCAAAATTTCCTGATAGGAGATGCTTCCAGGATCCGGCAGATTGTTCTCAATCTTGTCAGTAACGCCATCAAGTTTACACAGCAAGGCCGTGTTTCTGTTCGCGTAAAAAGCGGTTCTCTGAGCAAGAATACACATCTGCTGTTCTGTGAAGTCGAAGATACCGGTAAAGGAATAGAGGAAAGCCAGAAATCCAGGATCTTTGGTAAATTCGTCACCTTGGACCCCGCCTATACACGAGAAGTCGGCGGAACCGGATTGGGGTTAATGATCAGTAAGCTGTTTGTGGATCTTATGGGCGGGGAAATTGGTTTCGACAGTTCCATCGGGAAGGGAAGCCGTTTCTGGTTTACCATTCCGCTAAAAGTATCATCAGAAGCCAGAATTGAAGGGGAAAACAGCAGTCATGGCAACCAGATCGGTTCTCTGGCCTTCAGCCCCAGGATCCTTATTGCTGAAGACAATCCGGCTAATCAACTCGTCGCCAGCAAGATCATGGAGAAACTCGGATGCAAGGTCGACGTCGTTGGAAATGGCATTGAAGCTGTGAGTGCCGCCAACAATTTTCCATACGATATGATTTTTATGGATATATCCATGCCCGAAATGGACGGAATGGCAGCCACCAGAAAAATTCGAAAGCTTGAATGCCAGAATAAAACCACTCCTATCATCGCCATGACAGCACATGCCTTAAAAGGAGAGAAAGAGGAATTCCTGGCATCCGGCATGAATGATTATCTACAGAAACCGGCCCCTCCCAAGTCTATCAGAAATATGGTCCTGCGCTGGTTGGCTGATGAGACAGATGAGGCTGTCAAACCTCATGAAACCCTTTGCATCTCCGATCGTAACGCGATTGACTGGACTATTCTGACCGATCTCAAGAAGGAAGCCGGCGAAGATCAGTTCAGTGCGTTGCTGACTTGCTTTACTGATGACGCCAAAGTGCGCATATCAGAGATAAAAAAAGGTTTTATTGAGAAAGATATGCCCCTTCTTGAAAACCAGTCTCACTCCCTGGGTTCAAGTGCAGCAACATTTGGAGCCGTGACCTTACACTCCCTGTGCAGAGAGCTGGAAGGGCACGTCAGGCAAGAGGATTATGACGCTGCACAAGATCTGGAAAGCGCGTTTTCCGAAGCTGCCGAAGATGCGATGGATATTCTCGATAACTATGTAATGAATAGCTCTCGCCTCTAGTGGATTACTGTTTTGTCGGAATTAAAGACCGACGACTCCAGGATCTTGATAACGCCATACCAATGATGGCTTTGACAGATTTTCAAAGCTGTTTCGAGACCGTGTGTTTTTAGAAGATGCCTGGCCAGACTTGCATGATCCTGGCATTTAATAACCTTTCCGGAATATTGACTTCTCAGCCCGATTACTTTTGTCATCTGATATCTCCCAAAAAAGGGGGAGGAGGTCGGGGGGTGGAACCTCCTCCCGATCCAAATTACCAGCACAAACCTTGGTAAGTCGCGCTCTGCTCCGGATTTACCCAGGCCGATAGTGCGATAATCGGGATTGAAGAATTCTCATTTGAGAGCCCGCGGATCTGGCGGGACGCTTCGATACCATCCAGCTCCGGCATATTCAGATCCATCAGAATGGCGTCATATTGATGAAGCGTGGCCATCGTTACGGCTTCTCTGCCATTCGTGACCGTATCAACCTTATGCCCTGAATTTGATAGCCGCATCTGAAGGACTGTATTCATTGGAATATTGTCCTCCGCCAGCAATAACCTACAGCCCTTCCCCGGCTTACCATCAACGTATTTTTCAAGCGTTTCGGACAACTCTCCGGGGCTGACGGGTTTTTGCAGATAAGTCGTAACACCTGCTTTCCTGGCTGCTTTAGATTGAGATGATTTTCTGAACAGCCTTACAAGATCAACAACGACCTGTTGATCACGCCGTTGGGAAGACGGAACACTGAATTCCTTGCTGTTATGTGTCACCACTATTGTTTTACCGTAATCCAGGGCTTCTTGAACAGAATGAACCTGGTACTTTTCAAAATGCTTGCAGAATTCCGTCAAAGACGGATCCGTGCATTCCGAATGCAGGAGATAATGCTGCAAAGGTCGTTGGTTTTTTATGTTGGGATCAAAAACTTTTACATCATAACCATCCTGCAGCAGCGAAACGATCAATGGTATCGTAGGTGTTTCTCTCAAATCGTCCGTTTCCTTTTTGAAAGAAAGACCCAGGACAGCGACGCGTTTGTTACCAGCCGACTTCACAATCTGGATAGCGTGATCAATATGCGCATGATTACTATCCATAATGCTATTCAGCAACGGTGTATTGAGACCAGCCCTTTCTGCAAGCTTATTAATGCCCCGGACGTCTTTTGGCAGGCAGGAGCCTCCAAAGGCAAATCCAGGCTTCAGGTAATAAGGCGACAAATTGAGTTTGGTATCCTGGCAGAAGATATCCATAACTTCATGCCCGTCTGTCTTGCTGGCCTGGCAAATTCTGCCAATCTCGTTGGCAAATGAGACTTTTACCGCATGCCAAGTATTGTCGACATATTTGACCATTTCCGCCACTTCAAAACTGGTCAGAATAATCTCGCTTTCCAACATATTTTGATAAAGAGAAGCGACCGCTTCCGAAGCCCGTTTGCTATCGGAACCGATGACCGTTTTAGGAGGCGCAAAAAAGTCATCAACAGCCACCCCTTCTCTCAAAAATTCCGGATGGAAGCAGACCGAAAAGCCCTCTCGATTTTTCTTACCTGACGCTTGTTCCAATATAGGGATCAATAAGCCTCTGACCGTTCCGGGTTCCATCGTGCTTCGGTAAACAACGGTATGATGGCTCTCTTTGTCCTTGAGGGCCTCTCCAATATTTTGAGACACCTGTTTCAGATAGGTCATATCCAGAGAACCGTCAGCAGCACTTGGTGTACCGACGCACACAAAAGATATATCTGTATTCGAAATGGAAAACGAAACATCATTTGTTGCAATCAATGTGTTGTTCCGGGTGGCCTCTTGAATGCTTTCTTCCAGCCCCGGCTCGACAATCGGTGTATGACCGGTATTGATTTTATGGATGACGGCTTCACTGGTATCGACGCCGACAACATTATGCCCCAGCTTGCTGAGGCAACCACTGGAGACAATCCCCACATAGCCCAGCCCAAAGACGCTAATCGCTTTTCGGGTTTTCAGTTTGACTTTTTTACTCGCCATATTTTGGGGGCGAATATTTTGCAAGATCCCCTTATAGACGTCTCGTTGAATCCCAAGTTGTTGTCTTGAGAAAGTTACATTTGTTTCAGTATCGGCAAGACTTTTATCCTCTAATCGACAGTCTGCTTGAGTGGAAACGGGTTTTGAAAATTCCTGATTTTGCATGATACCCTCCTTTGTTCTCTCAGGAGTAGCAGCAGAAATCGTGCCAAACAGAAAATCCAATAAAAACAACGAACTAAATCAGCAACTAGAAAAAACCTATCGATTTCAAGCCGCAAAATGCAACAGCTCTGTCAAATTGAGAAACTCTCTCATGACAAAAAACGATCCCATCATGAATGCCCTGTGCGCCAAACCTTATCCTGCCTGCCAACTGACAAGTCTGGAGCGAGGCTTCTCTTAGTCATCACTAATTATTTTTAGATTTTTGCAGAGATAAACATACTGTCTCAACTGTCAATACGGAGACAGGGTAACAGTATATAAATCTCATATATCCGCCGTTTCCTTTGACTTTTATACCTATTTTTATTTTGAAACATAAATTACCAAGCTGACTTTCAAAATGAGAAATAATCAGCTCAACGGAAGAGAAAGTATTCTTTATAAGCCTGATAAAAATTTGATAATATACTGTTTTATATAATAAAAAATCCCCAGCTTCATATTTCTTCTCCTTCTGGCATATGTTCTGCGTCGCTTTGCTTGAAATCCAGTTGGAGGAGATAGCAAATGTCCAGAAAACCTGAATTAAGAATTCGTCCCGTCATTCTTTGTGGTGGCCAGGGAACGCGGCTTTGGCCGGTTTCCAGATCGTCCTTCCCAAAGCAGTTTACAAGACTCTTTTCGGAAAAATCCCTACTTCAGGAAACCGTGTCTCATGTAAGAGACAAAGCCCTTTTCAAAGATCCTATTTTCATAGGCGCCCGGGATCAGGAACACCTGCTGAAACGCCATTTGAAGGAGGTCGGACTGGAGGCTCCCAATCTTCTACTGGAGCCGGAAGGACGGAATACAGCTGCCGCAATCGCTACTGTCTGCCATATCCTAAACCCCCATGAACTGGTTCTTGTTCTTCCGTCCGATCATAAGCTGGATGATGTAAACCGGTTTCACTCAGATGTGTATGACCTGGCGCAAGCCGTTCAAACAGGCGGGATCGGTATCTTCGGTATACCTCCCAAGAATCCCAGTACAGATTTCGGCTATATACAGGTGGATAAAACCATTGACGGACAAGACACTCTGTATGCCATCAAAAAATTTAAAGAAAAACCCGATATAGAGCGTGCCAGGAAGTTTCTAGAAGATGGCACGCACTATTGGAACGCGGGGATCTTTCTCTTCCGCAATTCGAGCATGTTGCAAGAGTTGGACAGATTTGCCCCAGTAACATTAACGTTGAGTAAGCAGGCAATCCGTCAGGGAGAGAAACGAGAAAACACTTGCTATCTGGATTCCCTCCATTTCTCGAAGATCCCCGCGTTACCAATCGACATAGCGATCATGGAAAAAACCCGGGTTGGCATGATGCTGAAAGCCGACTTTGACTGGCTCGATATCGGCTCCTGGCAATCCTTCTCGGACCTCTGCGAAGAAGATGAAAACGGGAATAACATCACGGGCAGCAGCGATGCTATTCTGGAAGAGTGTCGCGGGAATCTTATTCATACAAACGGTAAATTTGTTGCTGCCATCGGTCTTGAAAATCACGCGATTATCGATACCGACGATGCTCTTCTTGTCATGCCTAAGGAAAAAGCGGCAGCGCTGTCCCCTTTTGTCAAAGGGATGCAACATAGTGGGATTTCCCAGACGCTTGACCACCGGAAGGTTCGGCGCCCCTGGGGAACGTATGAGGGTTTGCATCAGGGAGATCACCATCAGGTTAAACATATTGTTGTCAAACCCGGTGAGAAACTGTCCTTTCAGTACCACCATCATCGCTCAGAATACTGGGTCATCGTTAAGGGTGCCGGGATAGTAACCCTAGATGCTGAGGAAAGACCCGTTCAGGAGAATGAACTTGTCTTTATTCCGGCGGGGCGCGCCCATCGCCTCCACAACCCTCACGAAACGGAATTACACTTGATCGAGGTGCAGTTCGGAAGCTACCTGGGCGAAGATGATATTGTCCGTTTAGACGATATCTACGGAAGAGTTGAAGAAAGTCAGACAAGCGAAGAGGTAAGGTAAGCCTCAGCATTCATTCTAAGCTTCGTTGGCTGGTAAACCATGAGAGCCCGTCCTCTGTTGAAGGCGGGCTTTTATATTGGTTGCGGGGGCACGCAACACCTTTAACAGACTTTTTGAGACGCAATGAAGTTTTTAAAAGGATGTCACCCAAGCAGAGAACCAGGATGCAATCCTCTTCAGAAGTCGCTCAGCCCCTACTTGCGCGTAGCACCTTGGCAGCAGATACCATATTTTCCAAGGCCGGAATCACCTCATACCATTGACGCGTTTTAAGACCACAATCGGGGTTAACCCATAGGCGTTCTGCCGGTATACGCTCCGATGCCTTTTCCATTAGTTTTACCGCCTGCTTCATAGCAAGAATATTCGGAGAATGAATATCATAGACCCCGGGGCCTATCTCGTTCGGATGCTCACAGTCTTCAAATACATCCAGCAACTCCATATCTGAACGTGAGGTTTCAATTGTAATGACATCCGCATCCATATGGGCAATCACTTGTATAATGTCGTTAAATTCCGAATAGCACATATGCGTATGAATCTGAGTTTCATCCTGAACACCATTCGCTGTGATCCGAAATGACTCAACTGCCCAATCAAAATATTCCTGCTAGTCAGATTTACGGAGTGGTAATCCTTCTCTTAAAGCTGCCTCATCAATCTGGATAATGCTAACGCTGGCTGCCAGTGGTCGCGGCGTTGCAGCCATACCCCGATAGCTAGCTAAGGAATATTGTGTAAAGCTACCCTTGTCCGTTGTATGCCTAGGGCAAAACGGTATAGATAAACAGATCCATTTGCGGACTCGGGAAAACGAAGATGATATTGGATATCTGAGCGCTTTTATCGATCTAGCTCAGCATTATAAATACTCACCTAAGCACCCTTGCCAATGCCTGGCAATCCATTCACGCGTTTCTTTGCTAAGTTGGACGCTAGAGCATTGGCAATCAAAAACGGCTCCTGACTGACAAACAAACCTGGCATCGCATCTCGGGCAACGAACTAGATTTTTCAAGAAGGCTGTTTCCGCCGCTTTTTCCCTTCCACTGTCAGAATCCATCATAAACCGCTCTAAATCAAAAACTGGATCCTCCCTATTATGGAAAATTAATTCAACATCGTAAGGCTTGTTTTATTCAATCAAATAATCACCCAAATACTAAACTGTTCCTATAGTGAAGGTTTCTGAGCAACTTTATAGGTTCCTGTATAGACGGCTATCTGCTTGCCGTCTTGCTCAACCACAACCTGTACCGTAAGACGCCCTTGATGCTGTTTTTCCAGTAAGCCGTAGAAAGTTTTTATCGCGGACTCTGTAACGGCTGCAATGGCGTAGAAATTACAAGTAGCGGGTGCCAAATACCGTATGTGGCTTTCCGCGACCATCACATCATACTCACCCATCCGGGGCCGCAATAAAAGCGAAACCACCGCCCAGCCAGCGGTGGTTGCAAGTGCTGATATACTGCCCCCGAACCCTGTTCGTTTATCATTAATATTGGGCTCAAGCGGTACATCTACCCGCAACCGATAGTCACCGAACCTGGTAAAGCGCAGCTCCATTGCCTCCAGTAAAGGAATAGATTTGCGCGCCTGTTCAGAAAATTCGTCTAGTGAAATATCTATGGTGTTCATGAGATCGAACAATCTAACCAGTCTGAATAAACTTGCTGAAGGAATGATTGATTTTGCTGCGTTCTACTCAGTTTTGCAGGCTGATGGCTTATGGAATGTTATTGGTCAATTTTTATAACGGTGTTCAAGTTCGTCAATAAACGCCTTACCCACTAACCTCTGACGCTCCTTGAACGGTGCAACCAAAGCTGGATCTTCATTGAGATGACGCTCATTGCGTAAAACAGTCAAAGCACGCTGCATCCCGGTTACAGCACTCTGTAAGGCCGCATTCGCATACAGCACAAGGCCATATCCGAACTCTGTGAGTTCATCACTTGTCGCTATAGGTGTTTTACCGCCAATCACCATATTCATAAGCAGGGGGGCGTTCAGGTGATGCGGCAAGGTTCGAACCTCTTCAGCACTTTCCAGCGCTTCCACAAACAAAATGTCTGCGCCCGCTTCAGCATATCTGTTTGCGCGGTCTACTGCCGCTTCAAATCCTTCGATGGCCCGAACGTCGGTACGTGCCATAATCAATAAATCGTCACATCGCCTGACATCGACTGCCGCCTTGATTTTACCGATCATTTCATCCGCTTCAATAACGGCTTTTCCGGTAAAGTGCCCGCAGCGCTTGGGACTAACCTGATCTTCAAGTTGGATACAATCAGCTCCGGCGCGCTCCAGCGTCCTGACGGTATGACGGACGTTAACAGCATTACCAAAGCCCGTATCTGCATCTACCAGGATTGGTACTTCAACAGCATCGCGGATACGGCCTGTTTGTTCTGCAATTTCTGCGAGCCCCATAAACCCCATATCCGGCAGTCCGATATGCATATTGGTAACACCAGCACCGGTCACGTAGATCGCTTCAAAGCCAAGATCTTCGATTACCTTGGCCGACAAAGCATTGAAGGCGCCGGGCACCAAAACACCACGGCGGGACTGAGCTAATTCTCTTAGAGTTTTTCCGGTAGACATTTCCGTTCCTGTAACAAATAAAAAAGCGTTTTCGTGATCAGAAAGACGTCGCAGGTACGCGCACCCAGCCTTCCATCAAGATACGGGCTGATCGGCTCATGATGGCACGTTTAACAATCCACTCTCCGTTCTCCTGAACGGCTTCAGCACCTACTTTTAAGGTGCCGGAGGGATGGCCAAAACAAACTGTTTCTCTTGTCCCACCGCCTGCAGCACGATTAACCAGAGTATCCGGAATGGCGGCGGCAGTGGCGATTGCAACAGCTGCTGTGCCCATCATAGCGTGATGTAACTTCCCCATCGACAGGGCGCGTACGAGTAAATCGATATCCTGCGCTGCAACCTCTTTACCGCTTGAACTAACATAGCTGGCTGGTTTGGCAACAAAGGCTAACTTTGGCGTATGCTGACGCTGTTTTGCCTGTTCAGGCGTATCGATGAGCCCCATACGCAAAGCCCCGGCAATGCGTATTTTCTCCAGTTTTTCCAGAGCATCGACATCAGTATTGATCTCTTCACGCAGCTCAGTGCCTGTATAGCCAATGTCTTCAGCACTCACGAAAATTGTCGGAATGCCTGCACAAATCATTGTAGCACTCAAATTACCGACATCTTCGACATTCAAAATGTCAACCAGATTACCTGTTGGCAACATAGCAGATGGTTTTTCTTCTGCGCTTGTATCAGAAGGGTCCAGGAATTCGAGGAGAATCTCCGCAGATGGGAACGTCACACCATCGAGGGTAAAATCGCCGCATTCCTGTACTTGACCATTACGAACCGGCACCTGGGCAATAATCGTTTTTTGAATATTGGCTTGCCAAATGCGCACGGTACAAACACCATTCTCGGGAATCCGATCCGCATCAATCATGCCCGCATGAATTGCGAAAGCCCCTGCGGCAGTTGAGAGATTGCCACAATTACCACTCCAATCAACAACGGCCTTATCGATAGACACTTGACCATATAAATATTCTACATCGTGGTCACTGTTGTCACACTTACAAAGAATGACACATTTACTGGTGCTAGATGTGGCGCCTCCCATCCCGTCAATATGCGCACCATAGGGATCTGGACTACCAATAACGCGCAGCAATAGATTATCTCTTTCTATCCCCGGTCGCTGACACACCTCCGGGAGATCCTGCAAGCGAAAAAACACTCCCTTTGAGGTACCACCGCGCATATAGGTTGCCGGGATACGAATTTGTGGCGCTGTTCTCATGATCTTACGGTACCCTGTCTAATATCAGCTTTAAGCAGCCTCGTTGTTTGCCAGAAAATCCTGCGCAAACCGCTGAAGCACGCCGCCTGCGTTATAAACGGAAACTTCCTCAGCCGTATCAAGGCGGCATATCACCGGCACTTCGAGCCTTTCCCCGCATTTACGATGAATAATTAATGTTAAAGCTGCTCGCGGGGCTATCTCGCCCTTAACATCATAGGTTTCGCTGCCCTCTATGGCATACGTCTTACGTGTTTCACCGTCTTCAAATTCTAGGGGAAGCACTCCCATACCGACCAGGTTAGTCCGATGGATTCGTTCAAACCCCTCTGCCACGATTACTTCCACGCCAGCAAGGCGTACACCTTTTGCTGCCCAATCACGAGAGGAGCCTTGCCCATAATCGGCCCCAGCAATAATGATGAGTGGTTGCCTTCTATTCATATAGGTTTCAATCGCTTCCCACATCCGTGTCTGCCGTCCATCCGGTTCAACACGTGCAAGCGAGCCTTGAATCACCTGGTTCTTTTCATCCCGACACATTTCATTGAGGAGTTTTGGGTTCGCGAAGGTCGCTCGTTGAGCTGTCAAATGATCGCCGCGATGGGTAGCATAAGAATTAAAGTCTTCTTCCGGCACTCCCATTCTAGCCAAATACTCTCCCGCAGCACTTGACGCCAAAATCGCATTTGACGGCGATAAATGGTCTGTCGTTATGTTATCACCCAATACCGCCAAAGGTCTCATACCTGAAAGCGAACGTTCACCGGCAAGAGCCCCTTCCCAGTAAGGTGGCCGTCGAATATAGGTGCTTTCAGGCCGCCAGTTATATAAAGGGCTGGGCGCTCGCCCTGCCTTTTTTAAATCAAACATGGGTGCGTAAATCTGCTTAAACTGTTCAGGTTTCACAGATTCTGCGACGATAACGTCAATCTCTTCATCGGTGGGCCAAAGGTCTCTCAAAAAGACCGGATTTCCGTTTTTATCGACCCCTAAGGCATCCTTTTCTATATCGCACCGTATTGTCCCGGAGATAGCGTAAGCAACAACCAGTGGAGGTGACGCCAAAAACGCCTGCTTAGCATGAGGGTGGATCCGACCATCAAAGTTTCGATTGCCTGATAGAACAGCAACCCCATAAAGGTCCCGATCGATAATTTCCTGCTGAATCACAGGATCCAACGCTCCGCTCATTCCATTGCATGTGGTACAGGCATACGCAACAATGCCAAATCCCAGTTTTTCTAATTCGGATAATAAACCCGCCTCTTGCAGATAGAGACGGGCAACCTTGGAACCTGGCGCAAAAGATGATTTCACCCATGATTTGCGCAACAATCCCAGCTCGTTCGCTTTCTTGGCAAGCAACCCAGCAGCGACCACGTTGCGAGGATTAGAGGTATTCGTGCAGGACGTAATAGCGGCAATGATGATAGCGCCATCAGGCAACCTGCCTTCTGCTTCATCTTTTTTCGCGTTATCCAGACCAACGGCGATACCACGTTCACGAAGATCGCTAGTTGCGAGACGTCGATGCGGATTGGAAGGCCCAGCCATAGTACGATCGACACAGGACAAGTCGAATTCCAGCACCCGTTCATAATCAACATTATCCAGATCATCAGCCCACAGGCCAACGGTCCTTGCGTATTGCTCCACCAGCTTGACTTGCTCTGGCTCTCTGCCCGTTAGAAAGAGATAGTCTAATGTCTGCTCGTCAATATAGAACATACCGGCTGAGGCTCCGAATTCCGGCGTCATATTGGAGATGGTTGCACGATCACCAATCGTAAGCGCCCGTGCTCCCTCGCCAAAAAATTCAAGATAGGCTGAAACAACTTTTTCCCGGCGAAGGAATTCTGTCAGCGCAAGTACGATATCCGTCGCGGTAATTCCAGGTTGGCGTTTGCCGGTAAGTTTAACACCAACGATATCAGGGAGACGCATCATAGATGGACGCCCCAACATGACGGTTTCCGCCTCCAGACCACCAACCCCAATGGCGATGACGCCCAACGCATCTACATGAGGTGTGTGGCTATCTGTACCAACGCATGTGTCAGGATACGCGATACCGTTCTGCACTTGAACGACAGGAGACATTTTTTCAAGGTTGATCTGGTGCATGATGCCGTTCCCCGCGGGAATCACATCGACATTCTCAAAAGCTGTTTTTGTCCATTCAATAAAGTGAAAGCGGTCTTCGTTGCGACGATCTTCGATAGCGCGATTTTTTTCGAACGCGTCAGGATCAAAGCCTGCGGCCTCAACAGCAAGCGAATGATCTACAATCAGTTGTGTTGGTACCACCGGATTGACCTTGGCAGGGTCGCCTCCTTGTTCTGCAATAGCGTCACGCAGCCCGGCAAGATCTACAAGCGCAGTCTGGCCAAGAATATCATGACAAACGACACGGGCTGGATACCACGGAAAATCCATATCGCGCCGTCGCTCAATCAACTGCTTGAGCGAGTCAGTTAGCATCAAAGGATCGCAACGGCGGACGAGTTGTTCCGCCAACACCCTAGACGTATAGGGCAGTGTTTCGTAGGCACCTGCCTGAATATCGTCAACAGCGCTTCGGGCATCATAATATTTTGCATCACTGCCCGGTAAGGGCTTGCAGTAGGCGGTATTCACGGAAGACAAATTGAACCTCAACTAACACAGTGCGGAACGGCATATTTCAGCAGTCCTTTAAGGTATGATCGAACTATCTGATTGGCCCGGGCAAGGTTACCTGATCAGGATTAACATCAGACACGCTGTTGCATCGGCGTGAAGGCAAGGTCCTCAGGGCCCGTATAATTAGCGCTCGGGCGAATGATTTTATTATCAATCCGCTGCTCAATAACATGCGCGGACCAACCGGCGGTACGGGCAATAACAAATAACGGAGTAAACATGGCAGTCGGCACACCCATCATGTGATAGCTAACAGCGCTAAACCAATCTAGGTTTGGGAACATTTTCTTCTCTTCCCACATCACTGTTTCAAGACGTTCGGCGATGTTAAACATCTTCATGCTGCCTACGTCTTCTGAGAGCTGCCGGGCGACAGTCTTGATCACTTCGTTCCGTGGGTCACTGACGGTGTAAACGGGATGGCCAAAGCCGATAACGACTTCTTTAGCAGCCACTCGCCGGCGAATATCCGCTTCGGCCTCATCCGCAGTATCGTAACGTTTCTGTACTTCAAAAGCCACTTCATTGGCGCCGCCGTGTTTGGGACCTCGCAGCGCACCAATACCCCCGGCGATTGCTGAGTAAAGATCGCTACCTGTACCGGCAATAACGCGGGACGTGAAAGTAGAAGCATTGAATTCATGTTCTGCATAAAGTACCAGAGAAATATGCATCGCCTTTATCCATTGCTCCGATGGTTTTTCACCATGCAGCAAATGTAGAAAATGCCCTCCGATTGAATCATCATCTGTATTTACTTCAATGCGGCGCCCAGTGGTCGACCAGTGATACCAATAAAGCAACATTGAACCGAGTGACGCTATAAGACGATCGGCAATATCTCGCGTGCCTGGAATATTATGATCATCTTTTTCCGGCAAAACACAACCAAGTGCGGAGACACCGCAACGCATAACATCCATTGGATGGGCTGCAGCCGGTACTGCTTCCAAAGCTT
Organism: Alphaproteobacteria bacterium UBA6062; assembly: GCA_002428885.1. Taxonomy (GTDB): domain Bacteria; phylum Pseudomonadota; class Alphaproteobacteria; order Sneathiellales; family Sneathiellaceae; genus Sneathiella. Next base: position 9,598 of record DIYE01000109.1, on the reverse strand, counting down.
TTTTTACATCCGCCGGCAAGCCACGGAGAGCCTTCAGGCGCGTTTTATATGCCCGTAATTCAGTATCCGTTGGTAATTTTCCATGGATGAGAAGATGAGCAACCTCTTCAAACTCACAACGCTCGGCAAGATCAAGAATATCGTAACCGCGATAATGAAGGTCATTACCGGTACGACCTACCGTGCATATCGCGGTATTGCCAGCAACCACACCGGACAAAGCCACCGACTTCTTAGCTTTTTTTGGAACGTCCGCAATTGTAGAGGCAAGGGCTTCACTCATTATTTCTCTCCGCATTTTATCCGCTCGGCTCAAAACAGACGAACCAGAAGCGCCGTCTTTATTCGCAGTCTTTACACCCCGTTTACTGGTATGCTTTAGACGTTGGCAAAGACGCCTGAACAAAAAGCAACCTCTACTAAGGATGACTATTTCAGGCCATTTTGGCGAATAAGAGTAATCCAACAAGGCCTGAAGTTGCGGGAATCTGCGAAGATGTTTTTGTCATTCTGCGTATTTTGCAAACTCTTAAGAAACGACCTCATAAAAATGCCCAACTCTTGAGATAACGAGCCGGGCATATCACGTCATTTCCCTCGGAAAGATTCGCTAAACGTCAAGCTCTGCAAGTTGTCTTGCAGCGATCTTTTGTCCCTGCTCTGCCGATTTTTGGAACCGAACCATCTGATCAAAACTCAAATAACGATAGATATCGTTCGCCATAGCATCAATGTTCTTAGCGTATGTCATATATTCTTCAGCAGTCGGTACTCTGCCTAAAATAGCACCAACAGACGCCAGCTCAGCAGACGTTAAATAAACTTGCGCTCCGTCCCCTAAGCGATTTGGAAAATTCCGTGTGGAGGTTGAGAGAACTGTACTCTTTGGCGCCACTCGCGCCTGATTTCCCATACAAAGTGAGCAACCGGGCATTTCGGTACGCGCACCGGCGCGACCAAAAATATTATAGTACCCCTCCTCCATCAATTGATGCTCATCCATTCGGGTGGGTGGAGCAAGCCACATGCGTGTTGATATACCTCCCGTATGCTGTTCCAGTAGCCTACCTGCGGCACGAAAGTGGCCAATATTTGTCATGCAAGAACCGATAAAGACTTCATCGACTTTTCTTCCGGCAACATCTGACAGGGGCCGGGCATCATCCGGATCATCCGGGCAACAGACGATAGGCTCCTTGATATCAGCCAGGTCGATGTCAATAACAGCCGCATATTCAGCGTCGACATCTCCTTTCATCAAGACCGGATTAGAAATCCATTCTTCCATTTTCCTGGCTCTGCGCTCCAGGGTTCGAGCATCCCCATAACCGTCTGCAATCATAGAGCGCAGCAAGATAATATTTGAAGACAAATATTCCTTAACCGCCTCTTCTTCCAACTCAATCGTACAACCTGCAGCGGAGCGTTCGGCGGATGCATCGGATAACTCAAAGGACTGCTCGACGGTCAAACCTTTCAATCCTTCAATTTCAAGAATACGGCCGGAAAAAATATTCTTCTTGCCTCTTTTTTCGACCGTTAAAAGCCCGTCCTTAATGGCATAATAAGGTATCGCATGCACCAAATCGCGAAGGGTAATACCAGGTTGTACGTCTCCTTTGAAGCGCACCAGAACAGATTCAGGCATATCCAATGGCATGACGCCAGTGGCGGCAGCAAACGCCACCAAACCAGAACCTGCCGGAAATGAAATCCCCATCGGGAACCGCGTATGGGAGTCGCCCCCGGTTCCCACCGTATCCGGAAGCAGCATACGGTTCAGCCAAGAATGAATAATTCCGTCCCCGGGGCGCAATGAAACACCACCTCGGGTCATCATAAAATCAGGCAATGTATGCTGAGTATCGATATCTACGGGTTTTGGATAAGCCGCGGTATGGCAGAAGGACTGCATCGTCAAGTCTGCCGAAAAGCCCAGACAAGCCAAATCTTTCAGTTCGTCACGGGTCATTGGGCCTGTGGTGTCCTGTGAGCCAACTGTTGTCATTATCGGTTCACAATAGGTACCTGGCCGGATCCCTTCATTATCCGATAATCCGCAGGCGCGACCAACAATTTTTTGCGCCAAGGAGTAACCTCGCCCGGACTCTTTTGGAGCTACAGATTGTCGAAACACTTCCGAAACCGGTAAATTCAAAGCCTCGCACGCCTTGGCCGTCAAGTGTCTTCCAATAATCAGGTTGATACGACCGCCGGCCTGGACTTCATCCAGCAAAACATCGGATTTAAACTTAAACTCGCTAAGGAGATCTCCGTCTTCGGACAGAATTTTACCTTCATATGGGAGAATTTCGATGACGTCCCCCATATGCAACCGCTCAACCGGAGCTTCAAACACCAACGCACCGGCATCCTCCATGGTATTATAAAAGATTGGCGCAACCTTTCCGCCTATACAAATACCGCCATTACGCTTGTTTGGCACGCCCAAGATATCATCCCCAAAGTACCAGAGAACTGAGTTGGCCGCTGATTTGCGTGAAGAACCTGTACCAAGCACATCACCAACGAATGCAACCGGGTATCCCTTCTTCTTAATCGCCTGAATTTGCGCCATTGGGCCAATAACACCAGGTTCTTCTGGTGTTAAGCCGTCTCGGGTCATTTTATACATCGCTCTTGCATGCAGCGGGATATCAGGCCTACTCCAGGCATCCTGCGCAGGAGAGAGATCATCCGTATTCGTCTCCCCGGTTACCTTAAAAACAGCGACTTTAATGCTTTCGGGGACCGCGTCCTGATTTGTAAACCATTCGGCCTTCGCCCAACTTTCAAGGACTGATCGCGCGTATTGATTACCTGCGTCTGATTTCGCCTGAACATCATGAAACGCATCAAACATAAGCAACGTGCTTTTTAGCTGTTCGGCTGCCTCTCTACCCAGGTCTTGATCATCAAGCAGGGCTACCAACGCTTCTACACTATACCCGCCGAGCATCCGTCCCAATAGTTTGATCGCTTCCACGCTATCAAGAAATGCACACCTCACCTCGCCCTTCGCAACAGAAAACAGAAAGCCGGCCTTTACATAGGCAGCCTCAGATACACCCGGAGGTACTCGTTCACTGATAAGGTTCACAAGCAAGTCCGCGTTAAGGTGAGATGACTGTTTCATCAACTCTACAAGATCAGCAACCTGTTCAGGGGTCAGTGGCTTAGGAGGGAGCCCATCCTTTGCCCGCTCTTCAACATGCTTTTGGTACTCTTCAAGCACAATTAACCCTCCCATTGTTGCAGTTTGATCGTAAAGCTGTCAGCAAGCCGAACGAATGACTCAAGATGATAAAATATCGCAATATTCGCACTCTAAACGGGGCAATTTTTCAGATCCTCTTTTCATTTTAAATTCAGCGCATATGTTTTTGAAAAGACTCATAATCCTTGTAATAGCTCAATTTTTTTGGGATAATCCTGAAATAGTAAAAAATGGTCAACATTGAAGTTGTGATTTTTTGTGAAGTAAATTCTTGCAATTTGCGAATTTTGCAAACTTTCATTTAAGCTTAAGTCAGGTGCAATCATGAGAAAGATGTATATGGGGGTACGATTGCGTACACTCCGTGAACAGCGCCAACTCACTCAGGCAGCAATGGCTCAGCAATTGGATATTTCACCGAGCTACCTTAATCAGATTGAAAATAATGAGCGTCCGCTAACGGTACCTGTTTTACTTCGGCTACAATCAAGGCTTGGCGCTGACCCACAGTTCTTTTCCGATGACGAAGACGCACGCTTGCTGGCACAAATGCGAGACGCCATTGCTGATATGGCCGCAGACATTCCTAGCGCCGAACTACAAGGTTTCGTTCAACAAATGCCAGCACTCGCAGAACTCTTCACACAACTGCACTTGCGTTATCGCCGCGCAGAAGAACAAAATATCGGCTTTGCGAACAATAGTGATGACCGCAACAAAGGGATCGCCAGCGGCCTTACGCAACCCCACGAAGAGGTCCGCGACTTTTTCTACAGTCAGCACAACTATATTGACCTGCTCGATACACATGCAGAAGCGCTCTACGATAAACTGATCAACACTAACGACAGAGCACTCGATAATCCTCACTCAACCTTAAACTCAGCGGAGCTGATCCCCAAACTCAAAGACTATTTGCGTGAGATATATGGAGTCAGCGTACAAAAACGTCCCAACAAAAAAACGACCACTCTTAGACATTTTGATACCGAAGCAAAAATTCTACACATTGACACTAACGCCGAAACAGGCCAGCAGGCCTTCCAATTGGCTATACAGATTGCGCATTTGGAAGTTGGAGAACATATCCGATCCATCACTGCTGATGCCAGATTTAGCGGCGAGCCAGCACGCAGGCTAACCGGTATTGGTTTGGCAAGTTACTTTGCCGGCGCCCTGATATTGCCCTATCACCGTTTTCTCAGAGCAGCGGAACATCTGCATTATGATATAGAATTACTATCAGAACAGTTTGGTGTCAGCTTTGAGACGGTCTGTCATCGTCTCTCCACACTACAACGTGTCGATGCGCGGGGCATTCCCTTCTTTTTTGTAAGAGTTGATCGCGCGGGCAATATATCAAAACGGCAGTCCGCAACGGATTTTCACTTCTCCAGAACGGGCGGAACGTGCCCACTATGGGCCGTGTATGAAGCCTTCACCCAGCCCGGCAAAATTTTAACACAGTTGGCTGAAATGCCGGATGGCAGAATTTATCTTTGGATTGCGAGAAGTATAACCAACCGCCGCGGTGGATATGGCAAGCCCGGGCGTACATTTGCAATCGGCCTCGGCTGCGACCTTCGTCACGCAGAACGATTGGTCTATGCGAAAGGCCTTAACCTAAAAGATTCCAGCTCTGCCACTCCGATCGGTACTGGCTGCAAAGTCTGCCATCGCAGCGATTGCGGTCAACGTGCATTTCCAGCCCTCGACCGAGCCTTGCGCATAGATCCGAATTCACGACAATGGGAACCCTATCCCATAGATACCCGTCCGTAAAAAGGCTCAACCAATTCGCCTGTGTTTTTTGAGATCCGATAAAAATCACGGCCCGCAAACACATTTAGCGCACCACTTAAGCGACACAAAAACGATATAGCTGCATACCAAACACACAGCTATATCGCTCCTCTCGCCCTTATCTCAACAAGAACGAACTTGCTCCAGAAATAGAGTGCTTACCCTCATTAACGAGCTTAAATAACGTTGGCGATGTCAATCCACTTACCCCTTTGGGCTCGCATTCCCTTCCCGAATTGTCGGTACAACTTGATCTCCCCAGTTGCCTTTGCTGTCATGAAACCTCGAGACCCTGACAAGCTCAACCGAGAGGCCACTTGAAACGGCCCTTTGTACAGCTTCATTCATTCGATGCACCGCTTCAGCAACCCGCACGATTGCGCGTTCTTCATCTGTACGCTCAGGTGAATCCACTCTTTGAAAAGCTCTTGCTGTCATCGTTTTTCCTCCATGATGGCCCGCTCAGGGAGCGGGCTTGTTTGCTCAGGCTGCGTCGAACTGGTTCATGGTGTTTTTAGCGCCGCCTGCTTTTAGCGCGCGATCACCACCAACCATTTCCTTGAAACTGTCACCAAGATCAGAACCAACTTCGTGCTGGTGTTTCACAGCAGAGACACCGCGGCGGATTTCCTCCCTTTGAATAGTTCCGACATAGGCAAGCATCCGATCTTCACCGAAGTAACCGCTGGAAAGTTCATCCATCCCCTTCGCCGTCAGGTGGAAGGTTGGTAGCGTAATCAGGTTATGGAAGACACCGGCTTTGGTGGAGATGTCATGCTGGAAGCGGGCCAGCCGCTCGTCAGCTTCCCTGCCAAGCTCGGTATCATCGAAATCGGCACTCATCAGGGCATTGCCATCAGGGTAATCCCCTTCAGCGATTTTGCCGTCTTCAATCCAGCCCTGACGGACCTGCTTGCGCAAATTAAGGGTCCAGTTAAAGGACGGGGAATTGTTATAAGTCAGCTTTGCATTTGGAACAACTTTGCGGATCTCATTCACCATGCCCGCAATTTCATTCACATCTGGTGTTGCTGTTTCGATCCATAGAAGATCGGCTCCGCCTTCTGCAAGGGATGCGATGCAATCTTCAACCACTCTTGCATGACCTGTATTTTCCTTGAAAGCAAACAGGCCATTTGGCAAGCGAACCGGACGAACCACCTCGCCGTTTAATGAAAGCAGCATTTCATTGTCACGGGCAGGCGATGTTTCGGAAACAGGCTCTACTTCGAGCCATTTGATATATTCAGCAGCAAGATCACCAGGTTCCTGGCTGACAGGAACTTTTTGTGTCAAACCGGCACCCAGGCTATCGGTACGGGCAACAATCACGCCATCTTCAACACCGAGCTCTTCGAAAGCGAGGCGGCAGGCGCGCAGTTTTTCAATAAAATCTTCACGAGGAACCGTGACCTTACCATCCTGGTGACCGCACTGCTTGGCATCGGACACCTGGTTTTCGATCTGCAGACAACAGGCACCCGCCTTGATCAGCTCCTTGGCAAGAAGATACGTTGCATGTTCATTGCCAAATCCCGCATCAATATCCGCGATAATCGGAACAACGTGGCTTTCAAAACTGTCTATCGCTTCAATCGCTGTTTTTTCAGCAATATCATCGCCTGCATCACGTGTAGCTTTGAGCGTTTTAAACAAATCATTGAGCTCAACTTCGTCCGCCTGACGCAAAGAGGTATAAATTTCGTTGATCAAGTCAGCGACGGCCGTTTTTTCGTGCATGGACTGATCAGGCAAATGCCCCCACCGATTGCGAAGTCCGGCGACCATCCAGCCAGAGAGATATACGTAAGCGCCTTTAGTTGTCCCTCTCAGTCGCTTTACGGATCGAATCATCTGCTGTGCGTGAAAGCCTGACCAGCAGCCCAAAGACTGAGTGAAATTTTCCGGGTTTTCATCATAGGCCGCCATATCAGCGCGCATAACACCTGCCATGTCACGCGCAACATCCAGGTGCGTATCATAGGTATTTTGAATTCTAAGCTGAATAATATCGTCGACACTGACGCCGCCTGCAGTCACCCCTTCCGGATATCGCCGTATCAATTCTGACTGCAATTCTGCGTAGGTTTTTCTGTTTTTCATCTGTTCACTCTCTTTTCTGTAATATTCACAGGTTTCGCCTGTGGTTCCTGGAGACGTCCTTTTCTCTTCGGATGTCCGGCTTTTCCATTTCATTTCCATAATTCTTGTATTTACAATATTTGCAGAATATTTTTAATGACAGCCTTGAAAATGCGAGCATTTGCAAAGCTTATGGGAATTTTTGCAAAGATTGCGAAGAAAATGAAAAAAGTATTTTTAGGCGGTCGCATCCGCCGCTTACGAGAAGAATACAGTTTAACGCAAGCCGCGCTGGCGCATCGCCTTGAGATTTCTCCAAGCTATCTCAATCAGATAGAGCGAAATCAGCGCCCCCTGACAGTTCAAATCTTGCTAAGAATTAATCTCGAATTCGGGCTGGATATTCAGTTTTTCTCAGAAGAAGGCGACGCCAGGCTAGCCGCTGAACTAAGAGAGGTTTTCCCGCAAGGAAGTGGTGTGTCAGCCGAGCAAATTCGCAATCTGGTCGACAATCTGCCAGAGATCGCCAAACAGGTTGTCTCCTTACACCGTGATTACAGAAAGAAGGAAGATCTCAATCACACCCTCACTTTGGGCGGGGAGGCTTCCGGTGCCTATCCGTCTCTTACCTCCTACGAAGCGGTTCGCGATTTTTTCTACGATCATCATAATTTCTTTCGGGAATTCGATGAACTGGCTGAAAAACGGTTTGAGGATCTTGAGCTGGACGTCGGGCAGCAGTTTCAGGGCCTTTCCAGATATTTCAACAAAATCGGGATTGATATCTCTTTGAATACTCCCTCAGAATCCGGGCGCCTTCGCTACTACAACCCGTCAAGTCGTACTTTGCATCTCTCCCAATCCCTCAATGAAGGGCAAAAAGCCTACCAAATGGCAACTCAGCTCGCCCTTTTGGAATATAAGGATATCATCGACCAGCTGGTTCATGGGGGGCGTTTTACAAAATTCACGATGGAAGGCACCATAAAGCTCGCGAAGGTCGGTCTTGCCAACTATTTTGCCGGGGCATTACTGATGCCTTATCATCAATTCTGGAAGGATGCGGAAGCTTGTCATTATGATATTGAATGGCTGGGCCATCATTACTCTTTAGGGTTTGAACCGATTTGCCATCGGCTGAGCACCCTTCAGAAACCGACGGAACGCGGTATCCCTTTCTTTTTCCTGCGTGTTGATAGAGCCGGAAATATATCCAAACGCCAGTCGGCAACGGATTTTCACTTCTCAAAAATTGGGGGAAGCTGCCCCCTTTGGAAAGTCCATTCAGCCTTCGATCATCCAGGGGAAATATTGACGCAGTTAGCAGAAATGCCTGATGGAAGAACTTATTTCTGGATTACCCGTACGGTTATCAGCGGGCATGGGCGACATGGAGCACCAAAAAAGACATTTGCCATTGCGCTCGGCTGTGATGTCCAGCATGCACACCGTTTGGTCTTTTCCAAGGGCCTAGATATAGACAGCCCGGAAGCCGCCACGCCGATTGGCGCAGGCTGCAAAGTTTGTCCCCGCAGCGCATGCCCTCAACGCGCCTTTCCAATGGCCGGCCATCCTCTAAAGGTAGACACAGATCTCTCCGGCTTCTCACCGTATTCTTGTCCAGACGTAAATTAAAAACATCGATAAAGCAGTCATGAATGTAGATCGCACAGTCTATGAAAATATCATCTATTTCTGCCCTTGACCCAAGCCCCATAAACTGGACTTACCCGAGAAAAGTGGAGGGAAGTTGGGTCTCAGTTCATTCGCTATCCAAAAGGTGCCATTAAACCGCAATGGGGACTTTGGTGTTATTTATAGAAATAATGAAATACTGTAACAGAACATTTAAAAGCGACGTGACCCGTTTGAAGCTCAAGTCATTTCCAAATTCAACTTAAGACAATAACGCTTTCAACTTTTCTCGAAAAGATAAAAGCCACTTTCTTTTGTAATAAAGGCGTTCGCACTCATCAGGTTAGGAACACACGACTGTTTAAAGTAGAGTTTTCCCTTATCTATGTAAAAGTAGTCAGATGGATCAACGGATGCCTTGCCTTTCCAGGCCTTCAGAAAATCCAAGGACGAAGCCCATCCCCAGAACTCTCCAGCTTCAACATTTGACAAATTCAAAGTCTCGCAATCGGATCGCAACGTTACATCAGCAGAATTATATTCATCCTTAGCCCAGATAGCATCTGTGGCAGGTGTGATTTTGAAATTTGTCATATTCACGTATACATCATCGGTCAAAGCACCGCCGGCTTTTCCTGACCCTCTCCCTCCTCCAGATACCATAAATCTATGGCGCAACCTGCGTTTTTCGTTTGGGCAGCCGAAAGGGCTGCTGAACTGATCAGAGGTTTGATTGACGAGATTGTTTTGCCGCCTGTAACGGATGCTGTATCAGGTAAGGAGACCCTGAGCGTCAACATCAAAGGCCACTTGGCGGGGATACTTTCATTAGCCTTGAACGCAAACAAGCCGCTCTCATCG
>DIYE01000108.1 GCA_002428885.1 Alphaproteobacteria bacterium UBA6062 | reverse complement strand
GCCGGCCCGGGCTGCAGCTCCTGTGAAGAAGTAAAAACAGATATATCACTCTTTGAATGGATTTTACATGAGGCTGGCACTTATCTGCCATATTTTCAAATGATTTTCTGATTCTGCTGCAAGAATGATCCGGGTGGGGAATGTCGAGAAGACGTCTGCATCCCCGTTTTCTCCTTGAGCGGACATCGAAACAAAAAACGGCCGGATCCACCGGCCGCCTTATGATCAATATGAGATCAGGTGAGGGCTAATCCTATACCAGACAGTGAGATAGCCAGGCCGACGACCCGGATCAGCTTTGAAGACAAAGACTGGGCCAGCTTTGTCATTGTTTCACCAGCGACATAGCCCGCCCCGATGAGCAGAGCGGTTGCAGTCAGAAAGCCGGAGAAGTAAAGAGCTGCCGAAGCCGCTGACGGCATTTCAACACCATGAGCGAAACCGTGACTGATACCGAACACAGCGACAAAGGGAAGCAGGATTGCCGGGTGAATGTGTTTTCCAAAGGCCAGGGCACCACCGAGTAAGATAACGGATCCAAGGATCCCCTGTTCTGCAAATGGAAAGCCGATCTGGAAAAGACCAGCAACCGCGCCGAGTCCCATCATCAGGATAAACAGAAGTGGTGTTACCGGTTTGCGATAGGCTGTTGACTGGAAAGCCAGCAGGCCGATAGCGACCATGGCAAGCACATGATCCGTTCCAAACAGCGGATGGAGGAGACCGGATACCAGTCCGGAAGCATGGCTATCGCCAGTATGAGCAAGTGCGGGAGACACGGCGAGGAAAAGGAAAGCAGAAGTAAGGGAAACGATACGCTTCATGAGGGGCCCCTGTGAGTGAAGAAAAGATTAGATGACAGCATCATACGATCTTTTCTTTTCTCGGCAACAGGAACCGAAATGTTGTTTATTATATTTTCTGTTTTAATTTAATTAACCGGTTAATATTGCTGATACGCATAAAAGTAGAGTCTCTGTCGATTTAAGAGGGGGACGAAAAGGCAATATGCCTTTTCGCTCTCATGTCGCTTGCAAATATTTTTAAAAAATGAAGAGGGTTTTAGCCAATCCGCTCTTCCAGCGCTCTGGCTTTAACAGCCTTTTGCAGCTTTTCAAAAGCCCGGACTTCAATCTGGCGAACCCGCTCGCGGCTGATATTATATTCCTGGCTGAGATCCTCAAGCGTGAGAGGATCGTCTCTTAAGCGGCGCTCCGTCAGGATATGACGCTCTCGATCATTAAGGCATTCCATAGCGCTTTCCAGCATGGCGCGACGGTTCTTTAATTCTTCATTTTCGGCGAAGACGGTCTCCTGGTTGGGGCTTTCATCCTCCAGCCAGTCCATCCATTCACCTTCGCTGTCAGCCCGCATGGGTGAGTTCAGGCTATGATCCGGCGCCGTCAGACGGCGGTTCATGCTGACAACCTCAGCTTCGGAGACCCCAAGTTTGGTCGAGATGGTTTCCACCTGTTCCTGGGTCATATCACCTTCATCAATCGCCTGGATCTGGCCTTTGATTTTTCGCAGGTTGAAGAACAGTTTTTTCTGAGCGGCTGTGGTTCCCATTTTCACGAGAGACCAGGTCCGCAGGATATATTCCTGGATGGCAGCCCGGATCCACCACATTGCGTAAGTTGAAAGGCGGAACCCTTTTTCGGGCTCAAACCGTTTAACGGCCTGCATCATGCCGACATTTCCCTCGGCGATAAGTTCCCCGACAGGTAGGCCGTAGCCGCGGTAACCCATGGCAATTTTGGCGACAAGGCGCAGATGGCTGGTAACCATCTTATGGGCTGCTTCTGAATCTTCGCGATCCCGCCAGGCTTTGGCGAGCATATATTCCTCGTTTGCTTCCAGCATTGGAAATTTGCGGATTTCCTGCAGGTAACGGGACAATCCCCCCTCGGGTGTAATTGTCGGTAAAGACGTATTGCTCATATACCGTAATCCCTCTCTTGTCTGTGGCAAATCCGTCTAACCTGCTGATCAGCCCGATTATCACCGGATCCCCTAAAAGACCGTTATTCTTACCGAAAGAATAGCGGTCTGGTGTTAAAAACGCTCTAACCGCGAAAAGCAGCAAGCAGCTTCTTCATGTCAGATGGGAATTCTACCTCAAATTTCAAGGGTTTGTTTGTGACGGGATGCACAAAACCGAGCGTCTCGGCATGTAACGCCTGTCTTGGAAATTTGCGGATAACATTCTGCCGTGCTTCAGGCAGGGATTTAGTCCGACTGAGCTTGGGGCGGGTATAAACCGGATCTCCCACCAAAGGATAGCCGATGTGGGACATATGAACCCGGATCTGATGCGTCCGCCCGGTTGCCAGATTGCAGCGAACCAGGCAAGCGATGTCACCGAAATTCTCAATCAGTTCATAATAGGTTAGGGCTGTCTTGCCGCCCGTCTCCATGGCGGTCATGCGTTTGCGATTATGGGGATCTCGACCAATATTTTTGTCCACTTCACCTTTCGGTGGATAGACCCGCCCCCAGACGATGGCCTTGTAGGTTCGTTCGATGTCATGCTTTTCGAACAGGGCAGCTAGCCCCTGATGGGCCTGATCGGTTTTTGCGACAACCATCAGACCGCTTGTTTCCTTATCAATCCGATGGACGATCCCGGGCCGTTTTACGCCGCCGATGCCGGAAAGGCTGTCACCGCAATGAAATAACAGCGCATTAACCAGCGTTCCGCTCCAGTTTCCGGCAGCCGGATGCACGACCATTCTGGCCGGTTTATTGACGACGATGAGATGTTCGTCCTCAAAGACGATGTCCAGCGGGATATCCTGGGGCTTGGGATCGGGGTCTGAGGCTTCCGGAACTGTGATCTGGTAGGCCTCACCGGGTTTGACGCGTCTTGACGGATCCGTCATGACCTCCCCGTTAAACAGGCAATGCCCGTCTTTAACCAGAGGCTTTACCCGGTTTCTGGACAGACCGCCCAGTTTCTCCGCCAGAAAGCGATCCAGACGTTCGCCTGCATCACTTTCCAAAACTTCGACTTGATGTGTACCTTCCGGTGATGGCATATGAGATGTACCAGACAAATGTGACAATGGCAGAAGTTATGACAGAAGAAGACGTTCCAAACACTACTTTTCTGAAATGGGTCGTGATTATTCTCGGGATCCTGATTATTGGTGTGGCGTCCGCCATCGGTATCATCCTTTATAAACGAGCCACTGCGGATGTGGCGGAGCCCGAAAAGGCCGTCGTTCAAGAGATTTCTCCGACCGTTTCATCTGTTCCGTCTGTAAAATTCGGTGATGTTCAATTGGAGGCGCCTGCCGGTATGTCGGCCATTGGGGTAACCAGTTCAGGAGGCCGGCTTCTGGTCACATACGGGCCTGATCCAGTAAGCCCGCGCCTTGTGATCGTGGTCCGCCAGCAGACAGGCGAAGTGCTGGGTCGCATCACGCTTCAGAAATAGGCGGTACCCTATCTTGCATATTCTCTTGCCGCAGGAAGCGTATGATATTCTTGATCAACATACCCGATCCTGCTGGCCTGAAGAGGCTTGTGCATTGCTGATCGGGGAGCGTTTGGGGGTGGAGGAGATCTCGATCAGCCGGGTTGCACTTTCGGAAAATTTAGCGGAGGATCGCAAACGCTATTTTGAGGTTGATCCGCGCGTCAGGATTGCGCTGGAGAAAGAGCTGCGGGGTAGACCGCAGGAACTGGTCGGTCTCTATCATTCTCATCCGGAAGGACCTGCAGCGCCGTCAAAGACGGATGCGAGTATGATTTATGAGAAAGAGCTATGTTGGCTCATTGCTTCTGGTGGCGATAGCGGTATCGTGGAGGTGAAAGGCTATCTGCCTGCTCCTGAAACTGGATTTATGGAGATTGAGCTGAGCATCGGTCTCGGCGGGGAAATATGACATGAGTGAGACGTCGATCATCAATTTTGCCAGTGATAATGCGGCCCCTGTTTGTCCGCAACTGATGGAGGCCCTCGCGCGGGAAAATGCAGGACCGGCCCTGGGATACGGGAATGATAATACAACCCGCCAAATGGAGGAGCGTTTCCGGGATTTGTTCGGATGTAACGTGCGTGCTTTCCCTGTGTCCACCGGTACAGCGGCTAATGTCCTGGGACTTGGGACACTGGCGCCGCCTTATGGTTCTATTTATTGTCACACATTGTCTCATATCCAGGAAGATGAATGCGGGGCGCCGGAATTTTTTAGTGGCGGTGCCAAGCTGGCATTGTTGGATGGAGAAGACGGGAAGCTGACAGCCGAGCAACTTGATAAGGCGATCGCTACTTCAGGGAAAGGGGTGGTACATCATGTACAGCCCGCTGTGATCAGCCTGACTCAGGCGACCGAAGCAGGGACGATTTACCAGCCGGAGGAAGTCAGGAGCATTGGTGATGTTGCGAAACATCATGGACTCAGTTTGCATATGGATGGTGCACGCTTTGCAAATGCGGTTGTAAGCCTGGGCTGTGAACCCGCCGACATTACCTGGAAAGCCGGTGTGGATGTCCTGTCTTTTGGCGCGACCAAAAACGGTGCCATGGCTGTGGAAGCCGTGATTTATTTTAATGCGGATAAAGCAGAAGAGTTTGAGTTTCGCCGCAAGAGAGGGGCGCATCTTTTCTCAAAGTTACGGTATCTGTCCGCGCAGTTGGATGTCTATCTGCGGGACGGACTTTGGCTCGAAAACGCGTCCCAGGCTAACCGGATGGCGGATAGGTTGGCGACTGGGCTTCGCAGAACGGGGTACGAACCTTTACATCCGGTAGAGGCCAACATTCTGTTTGTTTCTCTGCCTCTCGATCGGATCCGTAAGCTCGAACAGTCAGGTTTCCTGTTTTATGTGATGGGGAAAAATGGGGAGCAGGGGAAAGTCCGCCTGGTGACTTCCTGGGATACCACCGAGCAGGATGTTGATCTGTTCCTGTCCTGTCTCGGCTAGACTGAACTTTCGTCTAAAATTCGAGCCTTTATTTCGTTTGCGCTACCTGTCTCTGGAAGGGTTTTCTGTGGCGTGAATGACACTCCTTTTGCCATAGATGTTATTGTTGAATATCTATTATAGGTAGTATAGGGATTTTTGACTTTATGTCGAAAATCAATCCGTATTTTACATGTCTAGTATCTTTATTCCTCATATATTTATATTAAAATCATTAAATTAACCAAAAAAGAGAATTTTTTTGGTTAATTTAAGCACTTATTAGTAGTATCTTGTTTGGTAATTCTACTAATTTTTTGTAAATTTATACATTGTATCAATATCTTATGGTGGTAGTTAATTGAGTGCTTCAAAAATTCCTTGTTAATGCAATTAAGAATCATTATTAATAGCAAAAATTAAATGCAAATGATTCTTAATTGCATTGATTCTCCTTTTTGTAGAATCATTTGCGAATGGTGGTTCGGCTTCGGCCGAAGAGGAGTGCGTCATGTCAAACCGTATATTGCCCCTGGCTTTAGGGGCGTGCCTTTCTGTTGCCTATACTCATTCGGCAATAGCCCAGTCTCAGGAACCTCAAAAAGCAGAGACGAAAAGTGCCGTAGAAGAGAACGACACTGAAAGCTCTGAGACTGTTCAGATTAATTCTCTCCAGCCGGTGACGGTGACAGCCAACAGAAGCCGCAAGAAATTGTTGGAGACACCGGGGAATGTGTCGACGGTCACCCGGGATGAACTAGACCGGCGCATGGATAACGTAACT
Source organism: Alphaproteobacteria bacterium UBA6062 (assembly GCA_002428885.1). Classification (GTDB taxonomy): domain Bacteria; phylum Pseudomonadota; class Alphaproteobacteria; order Sneathiellales; family Sneathiellaceae; genus Sneathiella. Next base: position 8,004 of record DIYE01000108.1, on the reverse strand, counting down.
GAGGATGTTTTCCGCTATGAGCCGGGCATTGAGGTGCCGCGCCAGACAACAGGTACCGATCCGTTTTCAAGCTCAGGCGGTATTTCCATTCGTGGCGTTGGGGGAAACAGGACACAGGTTCTGGTGGATGGTAATCGGACCATTGAGCGGATCACCGATTCAACGCGGGATATTGTGGATTCGTCAAATGTTAAAGCCGTTGAAATCGTTCGCGGACCGGCGTCGGTTCTGTGGGGAAGTGATGCCTTGGGCGGGACCGTCAATTTCGTGACAAAAGATCCGTCGGACTATCTGAAGAACGGTAAAGACATCGGCGGTTCTGCCAGTTTTAATTACGGTTCTGTTGATAATGCCTATACAGAATCTGTAACAGGTGCCGCGCGAATAAGCCCTCATCTGGAGGCACTGATTTCCTATACCCGGCGCGATGCCAACGAAATTGAACTGAGCAATGCGAGAACCGGGGCGGGGGCGGTCCAGAACTGTACCCGAAATCCTGAAGCGACCCAGTGTGACGAATTTGATCCCCTGAACAGCCGGTCCAACAACCTGCTCGGCAAGCTGGTCTGGTCTCCTTCTGATACCAATCAGTTCAAGCTGACGGGAGAGTATTTTACGCGGGATACAGATGTGGATAGAGATTCTGTTCTAGGCGATGAACTGGACCGTTTTGGCGTTGTGGATGCACGCGTTCAATCCGATAAACGTTCTCAGGAAATCGAGCGGTGGCGGGTGTCTATTGAGCAGGATTGGTCACCTGAAACAGATTGGCTTGATCGCCTGAAATGGCAGTTTACATATTCTCCGCAGAGAGTAGATACGCAGTCTGATATTTTAAAGGTGCTGGTGCCGTCCGCTGAAGTGGAGCGGTCGCAACGAGATCAGCAATATGAAGAGGCCTTTTATGAAGGAGATATCCAGTTTGAATCCTCCTTCGATCTCGGCCCTACAAGCCATGCTCTGACCTATGGCTTAGATGGAGACATGACGACCACCGATTATAATCGGGAGGATGTAACAACGAATATCACGGCCGGTACAACAACCGTTAGACGAGCTGGTGGATTTAACTTTGCCGACGCGACAACCATTCGAGCGGACGGGTATTTGCAGGATGAAGTCGGGTTTTTCGGAGGTCGTCTAAAAATTATTCCGGGTGCTCGTCTTTCGTATTATTCCATCGATCCTAAAACGGATAGTGATTATCAATTGGTCCCGGGGGCGGAACCTAAGAAAATTACTGAAACAGATCTCCAGCTTAAACTGGGCACAATCTTTGAGATAACAGATACCTATTCTGTTTATGGCCAATATTCGCAAGGCTTTAAAATGCCGACAGCGCAACAGTTGTTCCAGTCGCTGGACAGTCTTCCTTTCTTTGCACTGGTACCAAATCCGGATCTGAAACCTGAAAGTGTTGATAGTTTTGAAGTTGGTTTCCGGGGAGATTACGGCAGCCGCGGCTATTTCTCAGTCAATGTCTTTATGGCTCGTTACAAGGACTTCATCGAGAATTTTGTAGATGCAAACCCTGTAGATTTCGGATTGGCTCCGGGTACGACTGTGTTGACCTATGATAATGTGGATAGGCTTAATCTTTACGGTATCGAAGCATCAGCAGCTTTTCAGATCACGCCTTCCTGGTCCACACGGATCGGTGTGTCCTATCAGGACGGGGAAACCAAGGATGGCGGTGTTACCGAGACGTATAATGGTGCCCTGCCTTTCCAGGCAGTCACCGGTGTCCGGTACAGCGATCGTGACCTCGGACTTGACGTTGAGCTTGTCGGTACTTTCCAGGCCGGAGCTAATGATGTGGCGGATCGTGCAGAAGAATTTAAACCTAGTGGTTATGCCGTTTTTGATTTGATCGCTGGTTGGGAGGTTCTTCCCAACATGATGCTGCGGGGTGGTTTGTATAACATTTTCGATACCCGCTATTTCCCGGCGGAAGCTAGGGGCTTTCCTATCAATCAGAACGATTCAGTTAAAAGAACGAACCCCATAGAACTGCAGACGGCTCCCGGGCGTACTTTCAAAGTCGGGCTGAGCTACACCTTCTAATTCATTTTGTCTCTCCGGTCATGGCATGCTCATGGCCGGCCAAGAGGAGGGGGTATGCCCGTTCTTTTCCGTCAACTTTGGTTGATCCTGCGAACCAGCGGCCTTACATGGCAGGGACGTTACGGGATTATGTTGTATCTCGTTGTTTTGGGCTTGGAGTTGGCGGTTATTCCGGTTCAGGTCAGGATGGTTCACTGGACCAATGACTTTTACAGCGCTCTTGAAGCCTTTGACGGGCAGGAAGCACTTAAACAGGTCGGCGTTTTCTGGTTGATTATCGGGGCCCAAACGGCCCTGGCCCTGTCGGCGGAATATCTTCGTAAGATCCTGGTTATCCGCTGGCGGGAAGCGCTCACCGGTAAGGTGCTGGCGCGCTGGTTCTCCGATACTGTTTACTGGCGATTGCAACACGGGTTTAACGGGCAGCGTATTGATAACCCGGATCAGAGGATTGCGGAAGACTGTCGCCGTTTTGTTGAGGAGTTTATAAGGGAAACTCTGGACCTGATAACCTCCGTGACCGGGCTTTTTTCCTATATCGCGCTTCTCTGGTCTTTGTCAGCATTTCCGCTTTCTTTCTCGCTCTTTGATATGGATATCTCCATTCCGCGCTATATGGTCTGGGCGGCCTTTATCTATGTCTTTCTCTCCAGCGGACTTACCCACCTTTTGGGACATCCGCTCAAATCTCTCGGAATGTTGCAGCAACGGCGTGAAGCGGACTTCCGGTTTTCTCTGGCCCGGCTCCGTGAGAATACGGATGCTGTTGCCCTGGCTGGTGGCGAACGCCAGGAAATTAAAATTCTGCAGGACAGATTTAGCGGTATCGTTGATAACTGGAAGCGCCTGATTGTCCGCGAATTTATCCTCGACTGCTTCAAGAAACCCTATTTTTATACCGTTCTTCGCATACCTATTTTGCTGGCGCTACCGGCGTATTTTGCAGGCCATGTGAAATTTGGCGGCCTGATGCAGCTGGCATCTGCTTTTCAGCGGGTTGTGACAACTTTATCCTGGTTTATCTTTGCCTATAACCGGCTTGCGGAACTGGCGGCGACCATCGCCCGTTTGGGAGGGTTACTGGAGGCGATCGACCAAAATGAAGGGGCTCACGGTGGTGCGGAGATTATCCTGTCGGAAAAGGCGGATATTGCGATCGAGAATTTCTCTCTCAGGACACCGGACGGAATAGAATTGTCAGTACCAAAGGATTTGACTTTCACCGCTGGCCAGCATGTTTGGCTATCGGGCCCGTCCGGAGCGGGTAAAAGCACTTTTCTGAAATCCCTTGCTGGCATATGGCCCTTTTCTTCCGGATATATCCATATTCCCCAAAACACTCAGTGTCTCTTCCTTCCTCAGGAACCTTTTTTCCCTGAGAATGATATTCTTGTCGCTGCTTGTTATCCCTTCAGCTCAGACGGCATAAGCCATGATGAGTTTTATGCCTGTCTGGAAAGAGTAGGACTGTCTGACCTCGCATCCCGAATAAGGGCCGGGGAATGTCCTTCTCTGGCCGGTTTTTCCAGAGGTGAAAGACAGCGGCTTGCCTTCGTCCGTGTCCTGCTGTCCAGGCCCGACTGGCTGTTTCTTGACGAGGCGACAAGCGCCATGGATATTGAAACCGAAGATCGTATACTGTCGGAATTGACGCAGTCCTTTCCGTCAATGACCATCATTATTGTTTCTCATCGCAAGCCAAAAGGACTGGCCGAGTTACGCCATCTGGATTTGTTAAAGGAATAATTCCTTAAATCCGTATCTGATCAACATAAACGAAAAGCTGTGTATCTCATGACATCTGACTTCTATTCTCATCCGGTTTCTCGCTGGTTTGATCCTGATACAGGCCAGATTATCCATCATCCGGATCTTATGCGCGAAATGGCGTCCCGGCAGGCGGTCCTGTTGGGGGAGACACATGATCAATATGATGTCCATCGCTGGCAGCTCGCGGTGATTACGGCCCTGCATGGCTACAAGGAACATATCGCCGTCGGGTTTGAAATGTTTCCCCGAAGCGCGCAGCCTGTTTTGGATGAATGGGTGGCAGGACATCTTTCGGAAGAGGCGTTTCTGGAGAAGGTAAAATGGAAGGAGGTCTGGGGTTTCGATCCGAACCTTTATCTGCCGATCTTCCGCTATTGTCGGGAGTTCGGCCTACCGATGCTGGCGCTCAACTGTTACAGGGCACTGGTAACGCGGGTCGGTAAAGAAGGGTGGGATGCGATCCCTGAAGAGGAAAGAGACGGGCTCACTCCCTCAAAATGGGCGCTGGATGCCTATGCGGATTATCTGTTCGGTATGGTGGCCGGTCCTGACGGCATTTTCCTGAAAAATACAGAGGAGGCGAAAGCCAGGAAAGCTCGCTTTATTCGGGCGCAGCAAACTTGGGACAGGGCTTTTGCCTGTAATATTCAGGCATTTCTGGAGAAGAATCCTGACCATCTGGTGGTCGGTATCATCGGTCGTGGGCACCTGGAATATGGTTATGGAACACCTTACCAACTGGAAGATCTAGGTGTTTCCAGGGTATCAGTTCTGCTTCCTGGTCATGACGAGCAGGTCGATCCTGAGAAAGTCAAAGGCATCGGTCGCGCTATTTTCAGGTTGCCAGAGAGTTTTGAGGTATCCGGTAAAAGAGAATAGGCGGGTTTCTTAAAGGGAACCCGCCCCATAGTGATTAGGCTGCCCGGATACCGGCAAGGAACCGGTTTATCTGGTCGGACAGGCCTTGAATTTCCGAAGCCATCTGTTCTGCTGACGATAGTTGTTCCTCAGCTGCTCCGCCCGAACGGCTGGCGCCTTCTCCGACCTGGCTGACGGTTTCCGATACTTCTTCGGTCGCTGCAGACGCCCGTCCAACAGTTACACTGATCTCATCGATAACGCTGACTTGAGTGGAGAGAGAAGTTTCGATATCCATCATTGCCTCGTTGATGCTGGTGATCGTTCGTGTGATTTCATCAGTCATCTCAACCGTAGAGCCCGTTGCATTCTGGATAGCGGAAATCTGTGATGATATCTCTTCTGTTGCTTTCTCTGTCTGACTGGCCAGGCTTTTCACCTCGCTGGCGACCACAGCAAAGCCTTTTCCGGCTTCTCCGGCACGCGCTGCCTCAATCGTTGCATTCAATGCCAGCAGATTGGTTTGCGAGGCGATATCTTCAATAAGAGAAATGACTTCGCCGATTTTGGAGGCCGTGCTGGCAAGACCGTGAATGGTTTCGCTGGTCGCCGAGGCATGATTGGCCGCTTTTTGGCTGATATCGCTTGACTGGCGAATACTCGTCCTCATCGTGGAGACAGAGGAGGATAGCTCCTCTGTACATTTGGCAACCTGCCTAACATTAGTGGAGGTCTCTTCCGACTTTTCTGTCATTTTGCGGGATTTCTCAAGAGTATCCCGGATCATGTCGGCCATGGCCCCGGAATGAGTTCTCACACTGTTTGTAGAAGCGGAAACGGTTTGCATAAGCCCATCTGCAGATGTATCGAATTCTGCAATCAGTTCCTCAATTTTCCGGGTTCTTTCCTCGTCTGCAGCCTGCTGGCGGCTGACCTCTTCAGCTCGGGCCTCGGCCTGTCTGCGCTGCTCTTCTATCTCCCGGGCAATCGTTTCGCGTTCCGTTACATCTTCCCAGGACACCATTGTCCGAACATGATCTCCTTCCGCATTTTCAACAGCTGCCAGGCGCAACTCAAATTGTTTTCCATGGGCGGAGATGACCTCGGTGTGAGGGAGTCGGGTAGTATCTGAAATGCAGTGCAGGTGTTCCTGGTCGGTTCCGATAATATCCCAGATCTTTGCTGTTTCCTGATCTGAAATTTCCGACTTTCCGGCAGCGTTTACGAAGTAGACACTGCCTCTTAGACCAACCAGTGCCGTGGCGACGGGACTGGATTCAATCATATGACGGAGCTGGAAACTGTCTTCGACGCTTTTACGCAAGGTGATGAGCGCGTCCAGCATATTCCTAAACTCATCCTGTCCGACTTTGGGGAGGGGATAATCAATATGCCCTTTACTTGTTTCGGTCAGGGCTGAGGCGAAAGCCCGTAATTTATTGAAGAGCGAGAGTTTGAGAAGGAGGGCGCCAACGATCCAGGCGGCTACCAGCCCACCGAGAATAAAAAGAAGGGCGGAATTACGGATATGTTCGTTCTCCCGGGTGAAACCGGTAACATCCCGTGTCAATGTCGCGACAGCCCACACATCTCCATTTGTCCCGGGGATCCTGATCTCCAGATTATCGAGCATGGGGGCTTCGGTCGTTTCTGCGTTTTCGTCCGTGGTTCCGGCTTCCTGTTCACTTTCTGTAGAACTGGCAAAATTACGGAAGTTATCGGTCAACAAGATTGTTCCATTGGCATCCTTATAAGCCAGATCGCCGTTCAGATATTCACCAAGACCGGCCAGATGTTTGATCGGATTAGTGACAACTTCAATAAAGCCGGCAATTCGGAAACCGCCGATAGGAGCAATCACACTGTGAACGGGAAGTCCCTCCTTGGTGCGCCAATAATAAGTGATCTGCTGTCGCTGTCCCGCTTTATCCCGGGCTTTCAGAGCTTCCAGAACGTCCTTGTCAGCGGTGATCGTCTGTCCTTTCCCCTTATCGGAGCCAGCCAGCAGGTTCATGTCTTTGTCAAAGATGTTGGCCGTCACCAGATCAAATTCGTCGTTTCGGATGACTTTTTCATTATGCAAGGCTGTCGCATGGATCGCCATGGTTTTCGGATCTTTATCGCGAACGGATTTTACGAGCGGCTGATGACGGGACCAGTCTCCCACATGAGGCGTAATCTTGTCGGTATATTGTAAACGAATGCGGTCATTGACCAGGAAGGTCAGCGTATCGCCCGCAGTCTGCCGAAAAACATCGAGAGAAAAACGCGTAAAGGTGTCCGAAACGATACTCTGGCCGATCATAAGAGCTGTTGAAAGCATCAGAGCCAGTAAAATAAGAATTTTTCTGGGAGTCCAGAAGAGGGAGGAGTGATCCTTCAGAAAGTCAGGTTTTTTGAACGAAAAAGGAATTCTTTTCATAAATACCGCACATCAACTTATTGATAAAATTTAAATAAATTAATTTATGATCAAATAATATTAGAAACATCTTTCGAAAATCTTACCGAAACAGCAATGGTTACTTGATATGAAGGATAGATATTTATAAATCTACGGCTTATGGAGATGGTGAAGGAAATCCGATAAGACTGTCAGGAGTGAACCGTGGGTGAAAGCGTAAGTAAATTTTGGGCGATTGTTCAGGATGCCTGGACAAGCGGTTATCTGGGGCTAGACCTTAGCGCCCTGATTCCGGCGCTGGGTATCCTTATCGTTGCCCTTACCCTGCGGGGGGTTTTTACTCGTTTCGTTGTAAATCGTCTGGTTCGCTTTGCCGGAAAAACAAAAAACAAACTGGATGATGAAATTGTCGCGGCTCTGGAAGGCCCTATCCGGTTTGTCCCGGTTGTTATCGGTGTTTACTTCGCTATCGAGGTCAGTCATCTGGCGTCAGACAACGATCTGGAAAAGTTTGCCGAAACCCTGGTCCGCTCTCTTGTGGTTTTTAATCTGTTCTGGGGACTTTTCTGTCTTGTGAACCCGTTGACTTTCTTGCTTGGCCGACTTGAAGAAGTCTTCTCCAGCGAGATGGTTTCCTTTTTAGTCAAGGTTCTTAAGGGCATTATTATCGGGATCGGCGCTGCAACGGTGCTGGAGCTATGGGGGATCAAGGTCGGACCGATTATTGCGGGTTTCGGTCTTGTCGGTGTTGCTGTTGCCCTTGGTGCCCAGGATCTGTTCAAGAACCTGATCAGCGGCTTCCTGATCCTGGCTGAAAAGCGTTTCAGGGTCGGGGACTGGGTTCTGGTGTCGGGGATTGTTGAGGGAACTGTTGAAAAAATCGGGTTCCGGTCCACGATGATCCGGCG
>DIYE01000022.1 GCA_002428885.1 Alphaproteobacteria bacterium UBA6062 | reverse complement strand
GTTTACTTTCTCTCCATACGGCTCGAGAAGGATGATTTTGTCCGGGCTTCCGGCTTTATTATTTTCTTCGGCACGTTGCCGCTCTTTCTGGGCTATTGGCAAAATGGCCTGATGACAGGTCCACTCGCTCTAACCTCTCTTGGAATGACCCTCCCGGTGATTGCGGGTTTTACAATCGGGGAGATCATCCGCAAAAAGCTGGATGGTGCCCGTTTTCAGAAGGTGCTGCTGATTATCTTCTTATTGATGGGGCTAAACCTGATCCGCAAAGCGATAATGCTCTAGGGGCAGGATCCTAGAGCAAAAACTGCTCGTCCAGAATACGTTTTTCCAGATTATGTTCCGGGTCAAACAGCAGATTAAGGCAGATGTCCGGGGCTTCTTCAACATGGACAGATGCAACATCCCGAACTTCGACCGCATCGGCAACGGCTGAAACCGGGCGCTTTTTGGATTCTCGGATCTTGAATTCGATTTTAGCTTCCCGGGGCAGGATAGCGCCTCTCCAGCGACGGGGACGGAACGCACTGATGGGAGTCAGCGCCAGAACGCCGGCATTAACCGGCAGGATCGGACCATGCGCGGACAGGTTATAAGCGGTGCTGCCGGCCGGTGTTGCCACCAGAACGCCATCACAGGTCAGTTCTTCGACCTTTTCATAGCCATCAATGGATATGCTGATTTTTGCGGTTTGGCGACTTTCCCGAAGCAGGGATACTTCGTTGATTGCAAGCGCTTCCGTGACGCGCCCATGCATATCGGTTGCCGACATCTTAAGAGGGTGCAACTGCGTGATGACACCGGCATCCAATCGGTCGAAAAGATCTTCTTCGCTATAGTTATTCAGAAGAAAACCCACCGTTCCCTTGTTCATGCCATATAAGGGTAGTTCAGAAGCCATGTAGCGATGCATGCTTTCGAGCATAAAACCATCACCGCCCAAAGCCACAATTACTTCCGCCTGAGAGACCGCATATTGTCCATATTGATGAACAAGTCGCCGGTGTGCAGCTTGTGCGTCTTCCGTTTCACAGGCTGTGAAATGTATTTTCCGTAATGCCATTGATTTCTGGCCTTAACCGCCTGTAACGCTCATATGCCGGGCAACCGCAGGCTTATGATCGGAATTGCGATCAATGACAAAATCATGGCCTTTGGGTTTGTTGCCGATGGCCCGGTCAATGGCGGAATCAAGCTTTTGCAATCCGTTTTCGGACCGGATGACTGCTTTGAGGTCGGCATTGTCATCTTGACCAAGGCACATATACAGCATGCCGGTACAGGTCAGGCGAACACGATTACAGCTCTCGCAGAAATTATGAGTGAGGGGCGTGATAAAGCCAATGCGGTTTCCGGTTTCCGCGACATTGACATAATCGGAAGGGCCTCCGGTTTTATATTCACTTGGTGTGATTGTCCAGTTGCCGGCAATGCGGTCCTTTAATTCCGACAAAGGCAGGAAACGGTTGGACCGTAATTCGTCAATCGCTCCCATAGGCATTGTTTCAATGAACGTGATGTCCATATCCCGGCTACCTGCCCAACGGATCAAATCGTCGGTTTCATGATCGTTAAAACCCCGCACGGCTACTGTATTGATTTTAATCTTAAGGCCGGCGGCCTGTGCATCATCCAGACCTTTCATCACCTTGTCCAGACTGCCCCAGCGGGTAATGTCCTGAAATCTGTCGGCATCCAGCGTATCCAGAGAGACATTAAGTCTACGAACGCCGGCAGCATATAGATCCTTGGCATAGCGTGACAGTTGACTGCCGTTGGTTGTCAAAGTCAACTCATCCAGTTCACCGCTACCGATATAGCGACCCAGACTGTCTATCAGTTCCATGATCCCTTTACGGACCAGGGGTTCCCCGCCGGTCAGACGGACTTTGCGGACCCCTTTACGGATAAAAGCAGCGGTGATCAGTTCCAATTCCTCAAGGCTTAGCACGTCCTTTTTGGGAAGGAATGTCATATTCTCCGCCATGCAGTATTTGCAGCGGAAATCACATCTGTCGGTTACTGAAACACGTAAATATGTTACGGGTCTGCCATAGGGATCAATCACGGTAATATTCCTATAGTAAGGACTGACGACAGGTCAGCCTTCTTACAGAGTATATCTTAATTCCGCTTTTGCAAGGGGCAGGGGCTAAAGGCCCGTACTAGTTGGTTTGATAGTACTTAATTTCACCATTCAGAAACAGCTGATTATCGAGCGCGCGTTTGGCGGCATCCAGCTTCAGGAGTTCGTAAAAACTGATCACGTCTTCTCTTTCGCTTCTGGTAAGAGGGGTGTCGGCATGATTGACCGAATAAGTCAGTTCGAGAATGGTAGAGAAGACCACCGGATCCAAACCCAGAACCCGGCAGGCGACCGCTAAAACCTGTGGATCTTTGGTATAGAGTATTTTCTGGATGGTCTGTCGGCTGATGTCCAGCAACTTGGCAAAAGACAACTCAAACAGATCAATTTCGCCTTGGCGCAGGGACTTCAGGAGAAATCCATTTGATAATTCCCCCGCCGCATACAATTTGTCCACCAGTTTGGCCGACGGGTCCGTTTCCTCTGAAATGGACTTAATGGCTGCTTCTTTTTCAACAGTATCGATTTTTAAAAGAGACGGATCAATATCAAACTCTTCAGCAATATACTCCCGAAGTGCAATGGAGACCCATTGATACATCTTCTGCGCAATATGGGGCGGTAAGAAGGGGCGTTGAAGAAGAGGTTTCTGATAGGCGACAATCGTTTCCGATTGATCGCTGAGGATGTCAAGGGCTGAGTTGGGAATAGCGGCTGTGTGGTTGTTAATCAAACAAAGGCACACTTCCTCATTATTGGTATCGCACAGAGCCTTTGAGACACGTTCGCTGATATTATCGCGAGCGGCGACGGCGAGCTGATGCTGGCTGGATCGGGTTTTGATAACATCAATCAAATCACTCTCTGCAAGAAGCCCGCAATCCTGCAGGATCGGCAGGGCAACATCGATATCATCCTTTGCGAGAAAGAGAGCAAGATCGTGAGGTATCTCATTGTTTTTAGAGATGTTTCTAGAAAATGTCGCACGCACGGACTTTTCAACATCCGAGGTAATACGGCAGAGAATATCAGCCATCAGTTCCTTTTCTGCGGAGGAGAAATCTTCTTCATCCTCAATCAGAAAATCACCGATTTTTTCGTATAGGAATTTCCGCTGGGTAGGGGACTTATCCTCGGCTAACTCAACCAAATTCAGAATTTGATTAATGTTATGCTGCCCGTCTGATCCCACTTTTGCCTACCTACTCTTAATAGCGATCCAGACTGGCAATAGTGTATTTCGATCGTTAAAAAAATATAAATTTGCAGTAGAATTGGCGAAATAAATTCTCTTGGTAACGAGCATCACAGCATGAGGGGTAATCGCACGGTAAAGCGACTTCCGTGACCGGGCTCACTTTCAACCGTGATATCTCCATCCATGAGGCGGGCGAGTTTCAACGACAACGTCAAGCCGAGGCCAACACCGTCCTCGCCGCGGCTATAGATCCCGTTATGAGCCTGTTTGAAGGCTTCAAAAATTCTCTCTTGTTCAGACTTGGCTATGCCCGGACCCGTATCCCAGATCGTCAAAAGAAGATCTTCGCCTGCTATGCGGGTTTCAATTCCGATCTGTCCTTCAGGCGGCGTGAATTTTACGGCGTTACCCAGGATATTCACAATAATCTGCAGGCACCGGGTTGGATCAACCTTCAGATCAAAGTCCTGTTCAACCTTGGTTTCCCGAATATCGATTTCTTTGTCGGAAGCATGTTTCTGAACAAGGATAACAGCATCATCCACCATCTCGCGAAGGGAGGTTTTTGCAATATCCATTGGAATCTTGTCGCTCTCAATCCTTGCAATATCAAGGATATCCTCAATCAGGCTCAGAAGGTGACGGCCTGAATTGAGAATGTCGCCAACATATTCTTTATATTTGTCACTGAGAGGGCCAAATGTTTCCATGCCCATGACTTCTGCAAAGCCTATGATGGCGTTCAAAGGGGTCCGGAGTTCGTGACTCATCGTCGCGAGAAATTCATCTTTTGCCCTGGCGGCGGCAACCGCCTTTTTTGCCGTCATTTCCAGTTGCAGGTTTTTGCGGGTGATTTCCCCGATGGCTTTTTCAAGATCAGCTCGGGAAGAGGATGCCTCATCTTCGGCTGCCAGACGGGCCGTAATATCGTCACTGGTGCCGCGATAACCGGTGAAACGCCCTTTTTCATTAAACACGGGAACGCCGCTGATGTTGAAGATTTTTTCTTCGCCTTCATTATCCCGAATGATCATGGGAACAGAGCGGAACGGGATATGTTTCTCAATAGCCGCTTCCGCCTTGCTTATGCCGCTTGCTTCCAGTTTAAAAGTACCAAGCTCGCTCAGCAATTTACCCTTGAGAAGAAGAGGGGGCAGGCCAACAGCCTGAACAACCCGATCAGAGACATATTTGATATGGCCGTCCGCATCTGTTTCCCAGATCCAGTCTGAAGCCGCTCGGGTAATGTCGAGAAAGCGCCTCTTTTCGAGCCGCAACTTGGTTTCTGCATTGACCTGGCGTGTGGAATTGATAAAGGTCCCGCAGATCGCAATAAACGTATCTTTTTTATCGAAAACAGGGAAATGGCGAGATAGGAAATATTCTGTGCCCGCGCCGCTTTCGATCGAAAGCTGTTTGGTTTCTGCCATTTGGCTTTTGGCTATGCGGCGAATGATATCCAGGTGATCAGCATGCAGGTTGGAAAAAAGTCTCTCAGAAGGTTTAGCAGGGAGTGAGGGGCTGAAAAGATTGGCGTAACCGGAATTTACATAAAGAACAGTCCCGTCAGGACGCGCCATATACATCGGCTGGGCCTGTTCAAAGATAGCATCAAAGAAATCCCGGCTGACAATATTCTGCAATGCAGAAGATGCCTGGCTTTCCTGCCTTTTATTGTCTGCTCTCAGCGAGACAACACTTCCCTGTGACGTTTCAGTCATCTTGTTCCCCCAATATGCATTTTGCACATTGTTTACATATACCCATTACAGGCTACAGATAGACGCGCTGCTCCTCCAGTTTGACATCAAGCTGGTCAATTGCGTCGGAATAGCCACTTGCCAGTTTCCAGTGATCCAAGACCATTCTTGCTTTCGCAGGGGTTAAACGGTCATAGAACTGCATGACAGATTCTACTTCGGCAGGACTGGTGAAAAGCTTGTTTTCCGCTCCTTCCTGTCCTCGCCGGGTTAATAAGAAAACGGCCGAAAAATTATTACGGTCAAAGTCCATAGCCCGGCAGGTTACGGCCATGGCTTCAGCATTCTTCTCATGAAGAAAACGGTTTATTTTCTGTGTATCAAGCCCTGACTTGAGAGAAAGACCGGCAACGAAAAGCCGGACCTGCTTGCTCTTTAAGGACTGTATTAGAAATTTTTCAGTGAGTTCGTTTTTGGCGGCCAGTTGGGCAACCAGTCGATCAGCGTGGGTTTCACCAAAAGCCGTGACCGAGGCATCGTCTCTATATTCTGCGGTTGCGCCTGAAATATGTTGATCCAGAAAATACTCGTCAATTTCGAAATTCTCGACGATATACCGGCGTAAGGCGGCTGAAACCCACCAGAACATTTTATGGGCGAGATCACCTGGTAAATCCTGACGGACCAGAAGGGGTTCCTGGAAGCGGTCGATGCGCTTGGATTCTTCGACCAGGAAAGCCATGGCTTCCCGGGAGATTTCGGCATCACCGTTTTTTATAAGCCCTTCAATGACATCTTCGTCGCCAAATTCAATCAGCATATCACTGAGCTGGGAATTGATGTCATCCCGTTCAGCGACAACGAGGAGATGTTCTTTGCTTCTGGATTCAATAATTTCCATGAGATCCGGTTCGATCAGCAACCGGCTTTGGAACAGAAGGGGACGGGCCACTTCTATACTGTCGTTGGCCAGGAGTTTAACAAGTTCATGAGGTGCCTTGCCGGATGCTGCTAGCCTTTCTGACAGGGTGCGGCGAACGGATGTCTCAACTTCATTGACGAGTTTTGAGAGAATGTCCGAAATATGGGCGCGTTCCTGCTCGCTCAGACGTTCGTCTTCGGCCAGAAAAAGACCGCTCATATTTTCAAAAAGGCGGCGACGTGCAGCTTTGCTACTGTCACGCGAAAGGACCATCAACTGGTCAAGCTCACCTTCTACACTCTCGGCCATAAACCATACCTGTTTTTTCGAATGCAATTCCGGGTTTTAGATCCGAATTTCCCCGAATCGCATTTCTAGGACAAAGAAGAAAAGGAATGCGAATCCCACATATCCTTACTTTTTCCGTAGAATCAGTTTCTTCAGTTTGAACGTATAAAAGCAATACTATTGTGATTTTTTGTAAATTTCTCATGAACATTTTGCGAAAATGTCACAGTTTTTTGAACTAAATTTTATCTTATGAGTTGAAAAACAGAATGGCAAAAACCTTCATAAGAACCGTTGGATACGACGTGTAGTATGTAAAATGAGTGGGGGTACAAAATATGGGATGCTTAGAGGTCGGTTGCGCTGGTCACAAAATCGCCTGCAAAAAAACATAATCGATTAGTAGCCTTGGGTCTATTTAAGCTCAGCTAATTAAATTGCTCTGCAATGACGAGAGAACAAGAAAGCTGATTTGCAAGAAATGGCCGGGCTTTACAATTCCTTAATTTTGTTTGGCCAGATTAACAGGCTGAATAACTGATTTTTCCATATGGAGCGGGTGGTAATGCCACCAAAAGGGGATCCAGTGACTGAAGATTATCACGAACTAACCAGGTTGATTGAACGCTTGCACCGTCGTTTTCTGGACGTGCTGCGGACCGAATTGAATTTGATGGATATTACTGACATTAACGCGGTTCAGGCTTTGTTACTGGCCAATATCGGTGACGAGGAAATCAATGTTCGTGAATTGATGTCGCGAGGATATTATCAGGGATCTAATGCCTCCTATAATCTTAAAAAGCTTGTAGAGATGGGGTACCTGCTTCAGGAAAAATCCGAGAGGGACCGGCGGGCCACCATGATCAAGCTCTCACCCAAAGGCCTGGAGCTTGTCGAGAGAATTGCACAATCTGAGGTCAAGCAGGCCGAGATGCTGTCTCGTGCCAATCCATCTCCAGATCTTGAAAATACCAGAAAGTCCCTGCGCCAGATTGAGCGCATCTGGACAGATTATATCCAATACGGCACTTCCTGAGTCTCCTTTTGAGGTTGTCGGACTTACGCCCAGTAAGTGAGTAAGTAGGCAATTTTTGCCGGATCGGCGTAGGGTCGCCCGGCAAATTTTTCCTATTCCGGCAAATTTTACCTACTGAATTTATGGTAAAGAAAAATTAAAGTTATTAAAATCAATAGTTTGTCGATTTTGAGTGGTTTGGCATGTAATATGCTTTCCTTCTAAGCGGGTAAGAATACCTCTGGCATACCGCCGGTTCCTGAAACGGGAAAGGCAGTTCTCAACTGTCCGACGCAAGGTGAATGTCCCTTTATCGACATCATCTCAATAGGCTCCGGCCCCAGTGATCTTCTTAACCGTGGGTAATGACAGGCTTTACTGTTGGCATGTCTGACTGAATTGGCGGAAGGAGATCCGTTTCCTTATCTGCAGTAAGTCTGTCGTCATCCGTTCGTCCCCGAGCGGGGCGAGACTGTCTTGTGTTAACGAGTTGGTAACGTTTGTAGTATTATAGTGATCAATGATTAGTTAAGGGAGAGGAGTTGCGATATGGACGTAACCCCGATTTCGAAAGTAGGTTTAGGAATACCGGATCAAAGATCTGAAGCCCAGACCCAGGCTCCAAAAGGAGTTCCCGGTTCTGCGGAAGGAATTGCCTCAAAAGAGACAGATTCCGCCCTACAGATTGATGACCCCGTACGTCGTGCCGAGCAGGCAATTGGCGCTTTCTTCGAAGATGAAGGAAATCCAGCAAGCCGTTTTTCGATTGACCGCGATAAAGACAGTGGCCGCTTTGTATATCGTCTTGTCAATTCTGACACAGGCGAGGTTCTAAAGCAGTTCCCGGGAGACTATGTGCTCCGTCGTGTCGCATATTACAGAGAGCTGGAAGGCTTGTCTGTCGATAGCAAGGCCTGAAGACGGGAATCCTCTATTTTCCGTTTTCAGTCCTTATTTTCTTATTCCCTAAAATTTTCGTCAAATTCTTTCAGACAACCTGATTGAGGGCGATTGCTCCCCCCAAAGTTCTGTTATTTTGTGAAGCAACACTACTTGCCATGGCTGCGTTGGCTGTGTAGGTCTGCGGCGGCCCTTTCTTTTTGGCAACCTCATCCGCAACGGCTTTCACCAACCCTTCAGTAACCGTCTTCACAGTTGAGAGTTTTCGAAAATGGGTGTCCAGGGCTTCATAGAACAGTTCACTCGTCGCCTTTAGGCGGTCAATATCGGCTTTTGGAAACCGTTTGTAGCGCTCCGGATCCGCTTTGATGAGAGTCATCTGCTGATTATAGATGGCAACCAGCCGTGATTTTTCAGACTGATGTTCAGTCATGGCTGACGGGTTATCCAGATGCATCATTTCATTCTCGAATTCAAGGATCTGGCATAGTCGTTCAATTTTTTCGGACAATTGCGCAGGGGCCAGAAGGGCTACTGTTGGCTCGGTTGGTGCGGACATGATCAAATCTCCTGTAGGGCAAGGATTTCTTTATAAACGGAATCGGCAATGCCGATCCCACCGCGACGACTCATGGAAGATGCATATTCATCATTGAGCATGGAGCGGAATATCTTTTCAGACTCGCCGCCGCCAAATGTTTCGTCTGTCTGGATGCCGGCAGACATATTGTTGAGGATCTGGCTGAGGAAGAAGGCTTCAAACTCTTCCGCCGCCGCTCTCGCTTTGCGGTGCTGCGGCGAGTTTTCAGACTTTGACGCCGCCTGTGCCTGAACCTGTCCGATTGTCTGATTGCTTATTTCAGTCATTACATTAACTCGATTTCTGCCTGCAAAGCGCCTGCGGCTTTGATGGCCTGAAGAATGGAGATCATGTCTCTTGGTCCGATACCCAGGGCGTTAAGCCCATCTACCAGTTCCTGAAGGCGGACACCGGAGTTAAGAACGACCAGTTTTTTGTCGCCGTCTTCTGTAACCTCAATATCCGTCCGAGGAACAACCTCCGTGTTGCCTGCCTGAGCGAAAGGACCAGGCTGCGATACCTGCGGGGTTTCAGTGATTTTAACCGTCAGGTTCCCCTGTGCGATGGCTACCGTATCAACCTTGACTTCCTTGCCGATAACGATGATGCCGGACTGTTCATCAATGACGACACGAGCGATCTGGTCCGGCTCGACCATGAGCTGTTCGATATCTGTTAGAAGGGATACCATGTCATCACGCTGGCTGCCGTTCAGGTTCAGGACAACAGTGGACGGATCTGTCGATTTGGCCACCTTGTTACCAATATATTTGTTGATAACCTGAGCAATCCGGCGGGATGTTGTAAAATCCGGATTGCGAAGAGAGATGCGCAGACTTGTAAGGGAGGCCATGTCAAAGCCAAGTTCCCGCTCGATGATGGCGCCATTGGCAATCCGGCCGGCGGTCGGTACACCTTTGGTAATGGAGGCGGCGTCTCCCTGGGCGGAGAAACCGGCAACTGTAATAGACCCTTGAGCGACCGCATAAACCTCACCGTCAGCCGCCATCAAAGGAGTAACAACCAGTGTTCCACCCAAAAGACTTTTAGCGTCGCCAATAGAACTAATAGCGACGTCAATGGTCGTGCCCTGGCGAGAAAAGGGAGGGAGGGTGGCTGTGACAACAACGGCAGCGACGTTTGCCGTCTTGGTATTGGCGCCTCGAGTGTTGACGCCAAGCCGTTCCAGCATCGCTTCCAGGCTTTGCTGCGTGAACGGTGAATTGGTAAGAGAGTCGCCCGTTCCGTTCAGGCCGACAACCAGACCGTAACCCACCAGGATGTTTTCCCGGATCCCTTCAAAATCAGCAATGTCTTTTACTCGGGAAGCACCCGTCGCGTCCGTCAAGGTGACAAGAGCCGCAAGAAAGCTCGCGGTGAGCAGGCGGGATGCTTTTCCGCCCGGAAGGTATTGCTTCGCAATTGTTATAACAGTCTTTAACGTCATTCGTCTCTTCCGCTTTCGTAGCCGCACCTGATCGGAGCGGTCAATATACTGACAAATGTAATGCGAGAAGCGTGCCAGTTTTCTCAGGTTTTAACGCCATGAAAAGGCTGCCTTTTTCTATTTTGCTCCTTAAGAAGATAGTGCAGGTGGGCAAAAATGACCGGGCAGTCCAGTCACATAGGAACGATAAAAAACCGGAAAAACTTGCCAAATGCGGCGCAGAGACCTAAAACGGAATAAATACAAACTGTTACAGGATCGAATATGCGAGTCTCCGGACCAGGTCGCGTTGGATCGACACAGAAATCCCGAGGCGGTAAATCTGCTTCCAAGACTGGCGAGAAATTTTCTTTGCCGGAGGAGGCGACTGATACTGTGGCAACCAGTAGTGTTGCATCCTCCGCTCCCATAGCCTCTATTGATGCCATTATGGCTCTGCAAGGGGTAGATGATTCGACCAGTAGTGATCAGAAGGCTCTGAATAAGGGTAAAGATCTGCTCGACAGGCTGGAAGATATCCGGCACGGGTTACTGGTTGGGTCCATTCCTGTTGAAAGACTGAAGCAGTTGAAACAGACTCTGGCCTCTTACGATGTCTCCACGGCTGATCCCAAACTGGCGGAAATAGTTCAGGAAATTGAGGTCAGAGCTGCTGTTGAGCTTGCAAAACTCGGGCATTAGTTGCCGGATTAAACTGTTGAATTGGTGTCCTTGTCATATATTTATTAAATAAATTTGCAGTATAATGAGCGACAGCAGTGTTGCAGCGCATATTATGCGTTTCTATAATCACGCCGTTGAATTTTAGTGCGCCATCTGGAGTAGCGTAATGAATGTTCATATATCAGAAGATTATAAGCCCTCTGAAGACGAGCCGTTTATGAACCCGCGACAGCAGGAATATTTCCGCAAGAAGCTGGAAAAATGGCGTTCGGAGATTTTAGAGGACGCCAATCAGACGATTGCTAATCTGCAGGAAGAGACGGTGAAAGAGCCGGATATTGCAGATCGGGCATCTACCGAGTCAGAGCGGGCGCTTGAATTAAGGACGCGGGATCGTCAGCGCAAATTGATCGGCAAGATTGATGCAGCGCTTCGCCGCATCGATGAAGGAGATTACGGATACTGCCAGGAAACCGGTGAGCCGATTTCTCTGAAACGTCTGGAGGCACGACCGGTCGCGACCCTGAGCCTTGAAGCGCAGGAACGTCACGAGCGCCGGGAAAAAGTGTATCGGGATGATTAGGAGCATTTGGCTCTGAGCACATTAGAAGCCGGTCGATTTAGACCGGCTTTTTTGTTGTCCGGGGCCAGGACCGTTCCTGCTGCCTCGCTCCGTTTACCCGCGCCCCCGATAGGGAGCAACGCCCTGGTCAGGAAGCCAGATATCTTTCGGTGGTTCCCCGCTTTGCCAGAAAATATCAATGGGGATACCGCCCCTGGGATACCAATAGCCGCCGATCCTTAACCAGACGGGTTTCGTGGCCTTCACAATCCGTTTGCCGACATAGATGGTGCAGTCTTCATGAAAGGCACCGTGATTGCGGAAACTTTGCAGGAAAAGCTTCAGGGATTTTGATTCAACAAGTAGCTGGTCAGGAACATAATCCACGACAAGATGTCCGAAATCCGGCTGCCCGGTCACCGGGCATATGGATGTGAATTCGGGACAGGTAAAGCGAACAACCGCATTTTCCCCGACCTGGGGGTTGGGGACGGCGTCCAGGACTGCACTTTCCGGATTGTCGGCGGCTTTTACATCCTGGCCCAGAGAGGTCGAATATTCTGAATATTGGCTCATGAAGGACTCTTAACGAAGAAATTTATACCGCCTACATATGTTTGTCGAAACGAGTAGACAACAAAAAAGACGGCCACGGGGGCCGTCTTTTCCGGTTATGAGACATCTTCTGATATAAAAATACTTAGAGTCCTGACCCTAGAAGGGGAAGATGATATCAAACAGTTGCTGGCCGTAGCGTGCCTGCTGGACATCGGTCAGGTGACCTCTGCCACCATACGCAACGCGAGCCTCGGCAATTTTCGAACTCTCGATGGTGTTCGCAGAGGAAATATCTTCCGGGCGCACCACGCCCGTGACGTACAGATCCCGGCTCTCAAAATTAACCCGGACTTCCTGGCGGCCGGAAATGACCATATTTCCGTTAGGCAGGATTTGAGTGACGATCGCTGCAATCTCCATTTCAATGGTTTCATCCCGATCAACTTCACCGCTGCCGGTCACGGAATGGGCGCTTCCCAAATCAGCCAGTGATGCAGGATTTACGGCTTCCGGAAGAACCTTCGCGAGCTGGCTTTCAAGACCAAGCAGGGCTGTCGTATTTGCTGTTTCACTAGCATCCCTTGTCGTTGTCGTCTTGTTCTTCAGTTTAGCTTTATCTGAAATCTCTACGACAACTGTCAGGATATCTCCAATACGGTTTGCACGCTGGTCTTTGAAAAAAGCGCGGGAACCAGGTCGCCACAGGGAGTTTGCCTGCTGAATGACCGGCTCCGGCCGCGGCATCGGCAGAGAAACAGGTTGATAATTCCGTTCAGAAACGGGGTTTTCGATCTTTGACAGCGGCGGCTCGGATCCGATGGAGGCAATGCGGCTATAGGCATTGCATCCGGAAACTGCAACCAGGGTGAAAAGCAGCAGAGCGGCTTTGGCGAATGAGGATTTAAGGGCGTGGGTCATTTTCTAATCTCCACCTTTATTGTTGCAGATTGGCGAGGCGCTGGCCCGCTGTGATTATACGAACTTCTTCTGAATTCAGGATCTGAGCCTGGATAACCTTGCGGCTTGCAATATTTTCGATGCGAATAATGTCGCCTTCAGCGCCGGGTTCCAGGGCACGACCGGTAACCGCAAGGCTGATGCCGCCTTTTTTAAACACGACTGAGACCAGTTTTCCTTTTGGAACTGTAACAGGGTCTCCCAGATTGTTGAGACTGAGAGATGTTCCTGCCCGAATGGCGCGGCGTGGGCTTTTGCCTACAATATCATTGATATTTGTCAGGGTATTGCGGCCGACTTTACTGACGCGGATAAGTTTGTAATCGAGATCCTTCTCGCCGATTTCTTCACCGGCTTCCATAAAACGGGAGACAACCGGAACCAGAGTCTGACGATGAAGTTTGCCGGTCAGCTTATATTGACGGGCAGCATTGGAATGTGCCGGAGCAACCAGAACCGCTACAAAATTACTGCCGCGTTTGCTGTAAGAGAGGCTTTCCACCGCAATGGTCGGCTCTTCTTCCAATGAAACCTGAATATTCGGATGTTGGGTGGAAAGGGACAGTTCAAACTGATCCGTCTGAAGTTCCGTTTCCAGTGCAAAACGAAGCTCTTCAAGGATCTGCTGTTCCGGGATACGAACACCGGAGCGATTGACGGTAATCCGGTGAACAGTGCGATTGGGGCGCCAGTCAAGACCATGCTTGCGAGCGACATAAGCCAGAGAGGAAGCTTTAAAGACCATCTTTTTGCCGGGCGCGGGTGCTGTTGCAATGACATAATCGGTTTTCTCTCCAGCGCCTTCAAAAACATCACCGAAAGTTACTTCATCATTCTGAACAATGATGGAAGGTTTCAGGGTGACGGCCATGCCTGCCAGGGCGGCAGAATGTGCCGCCAGGGTCATCAGAAGGGTAGTGGCGAATGTCAGATATTTCATATCCTTATCCTCTCTTCAAGAGATGCGCTTAACGAAGCTGGTTGGTGACGGACATCATTTCATCGGCTGTCGTAATCACCTTGGAATTCATTTCATAAGCGCGCTGGGCACTGATCAGGGCGGTGATTTCGCTGACGGAATTCACATTGGACGTTTCCAGATATCCCTGACGGATCGTACCGTATCCGACTGATCCGGGAACACCAATGCTGGGGGCTCCTGATGCTGTACTTTCCAGATACAGGTTGTCTCCCATCGGCTCCAGACCGGCTTCGTTGAAGAAAATGGCCAGATCCAGCTGCCCGACGGTCTGCAGGTCAACCTGGCCATCCAGTTTGACCTGGACTTCGCCGCTTGGGTTGATGGTAACGTCAATGGCATCCTGCGGAACCGTAATGCTGGGAACAACAGTGAAGCCGTCCTGCGTTACGATTTCACCGGTTGGACTGACTTGAAAGGAACCGGCCCGCGTATAGGCTTCTTCACCGCTTGGCAGAAGGACACGGAAATATCCTTCGCCCTGAATGGCGATGTCATATGTATTATCTGTTGCTTCCAGGCCGCCCTGATCCGTGATGCGATAAACAGAAGCTGTCTTAACACCAACACCGATTTGGATACCGGAAGGCACGACAGTTCCTGCGTCAGAAGAGGCTGCACCTGCGCGCCGCATATCCTGATAAAGAAGGTCCTGAAATTCTGCCCGCTGGCGTTTGAAGCCGGTGGTTGTCATATTGGCGATATTATTGGAAATCACATCAACGTTGAGCTGTTGTGCCAACATTCCTGTAGAGGCTGTACCGAGTGCACGCATTACTTTTTCCTCGCTTACTGTATCGCAGGTAGTTCTTCGATCGTTTTCATCTGCATGTCATGTTCGGCATCCAGAAGTTTCTGGGCTGCCTGATAGGATCGCAGGATGTCGATCATGGAGGTCATCTCAAGGATGGGCTGGACATTGGATTTCTCAAGGCTGCCCTGGTTTATGGTTGCGTCTTCGGCGGGAAGAGCTTCCGTTTCACCGGCATCGTAATAGCCGTTACCCATATGTTTCAGGAGCTGGTCATTTTCGAAATAAACCAGTTCGATTTTCTGGGTCTGACCTTCGCCCATTGTAACGGTTCCGTCTGGAGCGATTTCAATATCCGGATTGGCCTGACTGATCTGAAGCGGTGATCCCGTTTCATCCAGCAGTATGTCACCGGACTGGGTAATAATATTGCCGTCTGCATCCAGTTTGAAATTACCGTTACGGGTGTAGCGGGTTCCCGTTTCTGTCTCGATCGTGAAATACCCGTCTCCGGAGATGGCCAGATCAAGAGGGCGGTCCGTGCGCTGGATAGCACCTTCTGTCCGATCATGATAAACGCCGAAATCCTGAACATAAGACATCTTGTCATTGACGACAGCCGGTTCCTTAACAAGGAATTCCTCAAAGAGTGGGTGAACCCCTTTGAAAGCCGTTGTGTTGACGTTGGCAATATTGTTTGCCGTGATGTCCATGCGCCGTTTTAGCGCCATTTGCTGGGACAATCCGATATAGATTGCATTTTCCATATTCTGCTCCGCCTTCTGGCAAAATTCGATTGCCCTTTACTAAGCACAAGCCGTGCCAAAAGTACGAAGGTCGGAAAACTGCGGTTTTTAAGGGGTTTTATGTTGAAGGCCCGGTTCCATATCCGGATATGATCTGCCTGGCCCGGCAAAAATTTCCACCTTGTTTTGCCGTCGGAACAGGCGCTTTGACCAGCAGGCTGGAAAAGTTAAGGAAAATGCTCGGAAAATTGAACTTGGCAACTTCTTGTTAACCAAACTTAACTATTCTTCAGACTATAAATTTCGTTGGATTACCAGAGGGCAGAGCTCCATGTCTGAAGATACGGAAGCGCCAGCAGAAGCTGAGGGTGATGAAGAGGGTGCCGAAAAGGTCAAGAAAAAAGGCCTAAGCGGTAAAGCTCTTATCCTGTTTATCGTATTGCCGATCCTGCTGATCGTTGGCGGTGCGGCCGGTGCCTATTTCGCTGGCGTTTTCGACAGTGACCCGCCTCCCGAAGAGGAAGTTGTTGAAGAAGAAGAGCCTGAAAAAGAAAAGGTTGTTGTTTTTTATGATCTGCCGGAACTGCTGGTTAATCTGAGTACTTCCGGAACAGAGACAAGCTTCCTTAAACTCGGTGTCGCACTTGAGCTTGATGATGAGACAGTCTTGCCGGAGCTCGAAAAACTCATGCCGAGAGTGATGGATAATTTCCAGGTTTACCTTAGGGAGTTGCGCAAGGAAGATCTCAAGGGATCTGCCGGTATCTATCGTTTGAAAGAAGAACTTCTCTATCGCATCAACAGTTCCATCAAACCGATCCAGGTCAAGGATGTTCTGTTTAAAGAAATGCTGGTTCAGTAACAGGTTTTGATGAATGGCTGACGAAGAAGAAATGGATATGGCTGCCGCGATGGCAGC
>DIYE01000074.1 GCA_002428885.1 Alphaproteobacteria bacterium UBA6062 | reverse complement strand
GGCTGATCAGGCCGGTAGAGGTAAGCGTGCCACCGCCGAAGGTCAGGATGCCGTCGCTGGTAACAGCTGCATTCCCGGCATTCATGTTACCGTTCAGGATCACAGTGGCGTTTGCCCCGATGGTTGCAGCGCTGTTGGTTGTTGTCAGTGTATTGCCACCGGCAATGGTGAAGGTTCCGGCGTTGAAATTTGCCGTGCCGCCGCCTTCAAGAGTGAGGGCATTATCCAATGTCCAGGAAGTGCCGCTCATTGTCAGGTTTTCGAAATTAGTGAAAGCCGAACTGATAGCGCCCATACCTGACAAGATAAGGTTATCCGTATCGGTGGCACCAGCATTTACTCCGCCGGTTACGGTCGTATTATCAAGGGTTAGCGTGTCATTCCCGGTACCGAGTGTAATGGCGGCATTGACCGTGGAATTCGTAAGCGACACTGCATTCGCCCCGGATGTGCCGCTTAAGTCCAGGTTACCGTCAAACTGATCTCCTGCCGAGTTCAGGGTTACAGCTCCGGCGCCGTCAATATCAAAACCGTTGGTAAATGTTGATCCGGACAGGTCAATATTTTTGGTTGATGCGCCGTTCAGGGTGATCAGGCCGCCGATCGAAGAATCTGCAATCTCGACAATATCGAGTGTTGCCGATTGTGCGTTGACGGTGCCGGTAATGCTGGAGCCATTTGTCAGCTGAAGCGTACCGCTATCACCGAAGCCCAGATTTACATTTCCGTTAACCGTACTGCCACCCAATGAAACGGCGTCATCCTCTGCCCCCAAGTTTACATTGCCGTTAATCGTTGACGCGCCGCTCACCGTCACTGTGTCGGCGTTATTCGTACCGGTTAGGTTGCCTGATAGAGTTGAACTGCCGGATAGAGTGACGGCACCGGATGTACCCGTCCCGGCAAGCGTCAAATTATTATCGAACTGTGCGCCGTTCTGCAGTGTGAAAACGAGATTTTCACCTGCGCTGCCGAGTGTCGTTGTAGCACCGTTCGGGTCAAATGCTGTTCCTGCATCAATGGTCAGGGATTTGACAGTGGTAAAATCCAGAGCGTTCAAACTGGCCTGCGCACCGTTTAAATCGTTTAGGATGATAATATTATCGGTGCCTGCCAGTGTAATTGCGCCGGTTACTTTTGGGTTTGTGCCGCTGAAAGTCAGGGTATTTTCTCCGGTTCCCAGTGTCAGGTTGCCAACTAGCTGACTTGTTCTCGTAATACTGACGGTATTGTCACCGGTGGTCAGATCTACGGTACCAGCGGTGACCATTCCGCCGCCGGACAAGGTAAGCTGGTCATTCGCCGTACCGCCGGTGATGTTATTGGCACCCAGGTCAAGCGTGCCATTGTTAGTGACATTGACAATCAGAGATCCGTTGCCGGGTGCCAGGTTGCCGCCCAGGGTCATTGATGAGTTATCAATGTTGATGGTCCCTGTAGTGCCTGCTCCAACATTGAAGACCAGTGTTCCGTTGTTGAAGGTGGAGCCGTTTTCGAGGGTCAGGGTCTGGTTATCCCCGGCACCTGAACCATCCAGGGTGAGGGTCGTTCCGGCGTTTGTCATGGTACTGTTATTTAAGGTCAGCACATTGATGCCGGTTTCCAGGTCAAAGGTTGTCGAGTTGATGGTTGATCCTGTTGCCGTTACCGTATCCGTAGTATCCGTTCCGCCGTTGACATTGGCATTAAGGGTGACGGTATTGAGGGTCAGGCTATCCGTTCCTTCTTCAAGATCGATATCCGTTGTAACGGTTACATTCGAGAAGGAGAAATCATCCGCTATCGCCTGTCCGCTGATGAGTGTCAGGGGAATGAGGGTGCTCGACAGAAGTAGTCGGGAAAAACGCCACTTGATTGAAGGTGAATAGTGTTCATTTTTTGACGAATGTGAGCGTAAGCTCTTAACAGAATTACTCAAAACGGCCCCCGGATACTCTGCTGATGTAATCACGTGCGGTTCTTATTGTTGAGAGTTAACGCACGTGTGCAACCACAGGTTCATATGCCTGCGAACGGTTGTCAATTGGGTTAATTAACCGGTTTTTATTAAATTTCTATGAGTGTGACATTCTAGACAGCTTGCAGTATAAGCCTGCTGAATATACGTGAAACCAACCCTTCGGTGAACAGGATGGCAGCCCATAAATCAGCTTTACGGCTTTATGTTACCAGCGATCTCGCATCTGATACCGGCGTTGTTCTGGATAAGGGGCAGGCTCATTACGCCGGGAATGTTATGCGGCGCCAGGCCGGAGATCCCGTCATTCTGTTCAACGGACGTGACGGGGAGTGGCTATGCGATTTTCAGGAAATCCGCAAGCAACATGCCCTCGTTCATGTGCGGGAATTGCTGAGGCCTCAAAAACAAGAACCGGATATCATCCTGCTTTTTGCGCCTTTGAAGAAAATTCAGACCTCCCTGGTTATCCAAAAGGCGACCGAGCTTGGGGCAGTGAGATTATGTCCGGTTCAGACGGTAAGAACCAATGCGGACCGGATCCGGGAAGATAAAATGTATTTGCAGGCTATTGAAGCGGCCGAGCAATGTGAAAGACTCAGCGTCCCGGAAATCAGTGATATTAGCCGTCTGGAAAAAGCGCTGGACGAGCTTGACGCGGACCGACCTCTTGTTTTCTGCGATGAGCGATTTGCCGGCGGAGGGAACCTGCAAGTG
This sequence comes from Alphaproteobacteria bacterium UBA6062, assembly GCA_002428885.1. GTDB lineage: Bacteria > Pseudomonadota > Alphaproteobacteria > Sneathiellales > Sneathiellaceae > Sneathiella. The sequence continues at coordinate 5,202 of DIYE01000074.1, read as the reverse complement.
TTGGAAACTCTGAAATCCGCTGGGAAATGGTCGCTGCTTGTCGGGCCGGAGGGTGGTTTTTCCGAAGAGGAAAAGACGATGATACGGGCGCGCGACAATACTCATGCCATCAGCCTGGGTCCTCGCATCCTTCGGGCGGAGACAGCGGTGATTGCCGGACTGTCCCTCCTGCAGGCGACCGTCGGTGACTGGTCGGGTGACAACGTTACCTCTGAGTAATCAAAATCTGACAGTCATTCAGTTTATTTACCGGATTAAAACTTGATGCATCGAATTCAATGGATTAATTCATAAAAAAACGTGGTCGGGATCAGGGCGCCCAATCCGGCCAGAGCTTTTTGAGAGGAAAAACATGTCCGGACCTGCAAAAGGTGACGCTGTAGAGATCACCAGCAAAGCCCAACTCGTCGAATTTGCCGAAAGCGGCAACAAACCTAAAGAAAACTGGCGGATCGGAACCGAGCATGAAAAGTTCGGTTTCTGCCTTGAAACGTTAAAGCCGCTTCCTTACGAAGGACCGGGCGGTATCAAAGCAATGCTGGAAGGCCTGCAGCGGTTTGGCTGGAAGCCTGATTATGAAGGCGATAATGTTATTGCCCTGACCATGAAAGGGCATTCCGTCAGTCTTGAACCGGGCGGCCAACTCGAATTGTCGGGCGAAGCGCTTGAAAATCTACATCAGACCTGTAGTGAGGTTCATACTCATCTGGCGCAGGTGCAGGAAGTCGGTGACGAGGTTGGCGTCGGTTTTCTGGGACTTGGCTTTAGTCCGAAGTGGTCGCTTGCAGAAACACCGATCATGCCTAAAGGGCGATATGGGATTATGAAAGCCTATATGCCGACCCGGGGACAGCACGGTCTGGACATGATGTTCCGTTCCTGCACGGTGCAGGTCAATCTGGATTATTCCTCCGAAGCGGATATGATCAAGAAATTCCGTACAAGCCTGGCCTTGCAGCCTGTCGCAACAGCGCTTTTCGCAAACTCCCCCTTTACGGAAGGTAAGCCAAACGGGCATCTCAGCCATCGCAGCCATATCTGGACGGATACAGATCCGGACCGGACAGGAATGCTCCCCTTTGTCTTCGAGGACGGTTTTTCCTTTGAGCGTTATGTGGACTACGCTCTTGATGTCCCCATGTATTTTGTCTATCGGGACGGTGAGTATATAGACGTTTCCGGCCAGTCCTTTCGGGATTTTCTGGATGGTAAGCTGCCTGGCTTGCCCGGCGAATACCCTAATCTGGTGGATTGGGATAATCACCTGACCACATTATTCCCGGAAGTCCGGATGAAACGCTTCCTTGAAATGCGGGGCGCTGATGGCGGACCCTGGCGCCGACTTTGTGCGCTTCCGGCTTTCTGGGTTGGATTGCTGTATGATGATGCGGCGCTGGAAGCCGCCTGGGATCTGGTAAAAGGCTGGACCGCGGAGGAGCGTCAGAACCTTCGCGACGGTGTCATAACCCAAGCCATGAAAACACCGACGCCAGACGGACGAACCGTTCGTGATTTGGCCGGTGATATTCTCGACATTTCTACGCAAGGCCTGAAATCCCGCAAGCGACTGGATAGTTTTGGTGAAGACGAGACCCATTTCCTCAATGCTTTGAAAACGATTGTGGAAACAGGTGTAACACCGGCTGAAGAATTATTGGCACTGTATGAAGGAGAATGGGGCGGTTCTGTCGATCCTGTCTTCCGGGATTTCGCTTACTGATCCAGCCCTGCGAGGAGTGTTTCGAAAGCTTTTTCCAGATGTTCAGGTTTATCCCGGAATGTTTGGCGTAGCTTTTTCAGGTCCTGAACAATTTGTTTGAATGCCACTTCATTCTTTGAATTTATCCGGCGGCCAAGCTCTTCCCGAAAGAGAGAGCTGTTTCGATCAAAACGATTGATGTCACGGGCTTCAATTGCCGGTGAAAGAATATCGGCCGTCGCTCTGATCGATGGTGTTTGAGCCTGTATAAACCGGTTATCACCTGTCTCCTTTTCCAGAAGAAGCATATAGGCGACAAGGGCTTCCAGAGTTTCCTGATCCGGTTCCGGGCCGCCAAATTCGGTGACGATGACATGTCTTGTAAAGGCCGGGAGTGTCGGAAGGATCTGCAGGGTACCGTAAGGTGCCGTTTCCTTTGCATTCCGAAGGCTTGGGATCGGAACCGGGTTAAAGGTTTTATCCTCGGTCCCGTCTCGCCAAAAGCTGTTCGTAAGGTCGATTGTACCCGGTTTGTCGGAAAGCCCTTCAATGTAGAAGTCTGTATTGACATGCCCTGATGGATGGCAGCTATTACAGGATAATCCGATCCTTACGGCTTTCTCCCCCAGGACGGAGGGACTGTTAAACAGAAGCTTGCCGAGGATTGTTGTTCTGTTCCAGGCGCTGTTTTTATCGATCAGTTCCGGTATGCGTGTCTTAGCATCCGTTCTACTGCCGGGCGGTAGCCAGAGAGCGGATTGCGAAAATGCAAAGCTGACCTGAAACAGAAGCAGGGTAAGAGAAAGACTGATAACAGTCCGGTTCACGGTCTTACTGACCGGCGGTGCCGCCGACTGTTAAGCCACCCAGCAGCATGGTTGGCTGACCAACACCGACCGGGACACTCTGTCCGGCTTTACCGCAAGTGCCGATGCCGCTGTCGAGGGACATATCATTACCGATTGCCTTCACCTTTTTGAGGGCTTCGCTGCCGGTACCGATCAGGGTGGCGCCTTTAACCGGCGCGGTTAGCTTGCCATCTTCAATCAGATAGGCTTCGGTGCAGGAGAAGACGAATTTACCGGAGGTAATATCCACCTGGCCGCCACCAAAGTTGATGGTGTAAAGACCCTTTTTAACGGACGAGACAATTTCATCCGGATCCTGCTCTCCGGCCAGCATATAAGTATTGGTCATGCGGGGCATGGGCATATGGGCAAAGCTCTCACGACGTCCGTTGCCGGTAGGTTCAACGCCCATCAATCGGGCATTTTGCCGATCCTGCATATATCCGACGAGGATGCCGTCTTCAATCAGGGTCGTACTGCTGCTTGCGGTTCCCTCATCATCAACACTCAAGGAACCCCGGCGATCCGGGATCGTCCCGTCATCAACAACAGTGACACCCGGTGAGGCAACGCGTTCACCGATAAGGCCAGAGAAGACAGAGGTTTTCTTGCGGTTGAAATCACCTTCCAGACCGTGCCCGACAGCCTCATGCAGAATAATACCGGGCCAGCCCGGACCGACGATCACATCCATTTCACCGGCCGGTGCTTCAACGGCTTCCAGATTAACGACAGCCTGGCGCAAGGCTTCGTCGACAGCTTCTTTCCAGGTGTTTTCCTCAAGATAAAAATCATAACCTGTACGGCCGCCGAGACCATGACTGCCTGTCTCTCGTCGGCCACCCTTCTCGACCACGACGGAAACGTTGAGGCGAACCAGAGGCCTGATGTCGCCGCTTCGTTCCCCGCCGCCCCGGATAATCTCAATGGCCTGCCAGGAGCCGGCCAGAGAAGCGGATACCTGCACAACGCGGCTGTCTTTGGCTCTTGCATAGGCGTCAATATCGGCGAGCGTTTTTACTTTCGCATCGAAGGGGATATTCTGCAGCGGATTGTCATCGGCATAAAGGGACCGATTGGCTCCTGCAGGCGCTAGAGCAAGCGACCCGCCTTTTCCGCCTGAAACGGCTTTGACTGTATCTGACGCTGTCCGGATGGCCTGCTCACTTAATTCTGATGCGTGGGCGAAGCCTGTTGCCTCTCCTGAAACAGCTCTCAGACCAAAGCCCTGTGTGGTGTCAAAGCTTGCGCTCTTCAGGCGTCCGTCATCAAAAGAAAAGCCTTCGGATTGCCGGTATTCAAGAAAAAGTTCGCCGTCATCGGCACCGTTTAGGGACTCGGAGACCAGTTTTTCCACGGCATTCCGCTCCATATCGGTTCCGTCGAAAAAGAGTTTGTTGGCAGTCTTGATATCGGTCACGCACTTGCTCCGCAATAAGATGACGCCGGCATCCGGCTTGTTCTGAATATGGGATTTTCAGCGTCAAATGTCGAGAGATAGTCTGTCCTACTTTTTTGTGATTCAGGAACCGGAGGTAGAAGGTGTGACAAAAACTGCGACAAAATGTCACAACTTGACAAAAAAACAACATGATCGAGTGAAGTTTTATTGACTTATTAAGTATAATTTAATGTATCTATGTTGTTGTTTTGTATGAAAAATTGATGCTGATGAGGTTCGCATAGTAAAAAGAATATATATTGGTATCTGATTTATTCCAGTCACAGGCTTGTTCATTTCCAGTGCGTTAGTGTAGTTTCCGCCCCGATTTGATCTGAATCATTTTTGATTTGCGTCAATAGACTGGCTATAAACATGCAATGATCAGAAATCCCTGTGTCGTAAAGCCAGGGTTCTGCCGAGCTAAAGAAAGCGATTAGAAACGGGAATAAATGATGGCTATGGTAAAGAAGGTTGTCGCTCTGTTTGCTGCGTTTGCGGTATCAGTGCTGACAATGGGGAACGCCGTTGCGGTTCAAGGTCAACCGACTCCTTGGCAATTTGGGTTTCAGGATGCATTCTCTCCTGTTGCTCACCAGATGCATGAATTTCATACTCTGTTGCTGTATATCATTACGGCGATTTCAGTATTTGTCTTGCTCTTGCTCATCTATGTGATGGTTAAGTTCAACCGTAAGGCAAACCCAACTCCCTCCAAGACTTCCCATAATACCCTGATTGAATTTATCTGGACTGTTGTTCCGATCCTCATCCTGATCGGTATCGCTGTTCCGTCTTTCAAACTTCTTTATTTTGGCGATCGCACCGAAAAAGCCGAGATGACGCTGAAAGCCATCGGTTATCAGTGGTATTGGGGCTATGAATATGTGGACGAAGATGAGCTCGCTTTTGATGCGGTGATGGTAGAGGATGAAGATCTTCAGGAAGGCCAGCCTCGCCTGCTCGCGACAGACAATACGATCGTTCTTCCTATCGATACCAATATCCGTCTGCTGGTTACGGCAGAAGATGTTCTGCACTCCTGGGCCATGCCGGCTTTTGGTGTGAAGATGGATGCGGTTCCGGGACGCCTGAACGAGACCTGGATGCGGATCGAAAAAGAAGGCATGTATTACGGCCAGTGTTCCGAGCTGTGCGGAGCCCGTCATGGCTTCATGCCGATCGCGGTTAAGGCGGTCAGCAAGGAAGACTAT
>DIYE01000127.1 GCA_002428885.1 Alphaproteobacteria bacterium UBA6062 | reverse complement strand
TTCAAACCCTGCTTCAGGGTCAATCAGGACCAGCCTGATTTCATGCAATCCTGTTGCGCCGGTTGACAGCCTAGGGCTGACAATCCGCGTCCGTCCATTCCCGGAAGATGTTAGCTGACGGCGCACGATCCCGAGGCGACGCTCGAACCGGCCACCGCGAATAGAGCTACTATCAATCAGTCGCCACTCTGCCTCAAGAAGGCCATTACCGCGAAAATTCACTTCCGCAACCGCCCGCAAATCCGAATTCTGGCCGACCACTTTGGTCTTCCCGCCATTTTCGAAAGACAGCTCAAGCCGCTGTACATTAAGGCCTGCCGCTGCACCGCCAACAACCAAACGAGCATTATGAGTGAAGCCACCCAGCGTATCGTTAAACTCCCGCTGAATAACGGCATTGTTTCCACTGGTTGCGATTTGCTTGGCGATCGCCGGCGGAATCGGAATGACTTCCGAGAAAGTAAGTGTTTCGGGAATACTGGCTCCCGGCAACGTTGTTGTACGACTCAGTGTTTTTGAAACAGTCAAAACAGGATTGGCATTTACGATGATCGTATAAGACGGAGATGATGTGGTCAGCGTAAAAGGACCTGAAGGGTCTGAATGTACAACCCGCCAGGTAATGTTAATCGATCCGCCTGTCGGAGAAACAGAGACCTGGGAGGGGATTGTAGTTACGAATGTTACGGCAGCCTGAACGCCTCCTGCCGCAGTGACCAACAGGAAAAAGGCGGTAAGCAGTCTTTTAAAAATATATGTCATTTTAATATGAAACCGGCGCTTTGAGGCGCAGAACAATGAACCCTTCATACTTGGTATCATCCAGTGAACTGTCTGTATTTCCATACTCTTTCTCCATAGCACCCCGGAAAGCAAGCGCCACACCTGGCTTGTTTACTTCAGCCGGAATAAAGGTCCATTCCATCTCTCCTGACAGAATGTGCTTATCGGGTACGTCGCCGCTTCCTGAAGAAAGGTTCATATTATAAAAGAGATTGGTGTTGAGTGTGTCCGGTATCAGGGTCGCCTGCACTCCCACATTACCGGTAACATTGTAGGAGCGCTCTCCGTCGGCTTTCTGAATATAGCGGTTGAACTGGGTGCCTGCCGAAAGGTTGAGATTATCAGTCACAGTCCAGTAGGCTGAAAGATCAACAGTTTCGTTGGCCGTATCAGACGAAACATCTGTATCATCCTCAAAAACGGAGCGGTTATAAGAGACCTGCCAGTTCCAGCGCTCATAACTGGTTCCCACATTGGCATAGTAAGTCAGTGTCGCATTATCTGTCGTTTCACCAACAAAACCGACAGGCGTTTTCTTGCGATCCGCATCAACATAACTTACGCCAAATCCAACAAAGGGCGTCCCAAGCCAGGCAAGATCATCCGGATTTTCCCGATCAATCGTAAAAGAATAACTGCCGTCAATATTTGCGGTAATGACGCGATCGGTCGCAACATCATCAAAATCATCCGCATTATTGGTTTGATAACCTGCCAAAGCATTCAGTGAAAACGCACCGGCATACAGATTGGCAAAAGCCGAATAACTGTCACGATCCACGGCGAGGCCTGGATTTGCAAGGCTGTAAAAGAACGTATCCACCTTCTCCCATTTACCACCGATGGTCAGGGAGACCGGCGTTTCGGACTCGCCATCATCCTGAAGAAGAATATAACTGATATCAAAAGACTCGGCATCTGCGGTGTCTTTACCAAGGGCACCGGAACCATCCAGATCCATGTTTGAAAAGGCATACTCGCCGCGCAATCTTAACCTGTCCTGAAACCAGTAGCTATCTACAATAAAGGCTCCGCCCTGACCTTTTGGCGCGCTGTTTCCGCCCAATCCGCCTCCGGTTCCAAAATCCGCTTCTCCGCCGCGGGACGTGAAATATAAACCGGTCAGTTCCAGTTTGGCATTTTCGTCCCAAAGGGGTCTGCCAACAGCCGCCCCGCCGGCCACATATCCGGTTTCGCGTTTCTGCCCTGTGAAGTTATCGGCCCCGGCTAAAGAATCGCTGCTGAGCGAAAAACCTGTCACTTTTAATCTCTCATCTGCCGTACCAAGACTGAGAGAAACGCCACGTCTGTTGAAGGATGACATGGCCAGGCTTTCCAGGCCGATATCCTGATGTCCAAGCGTTGCGGCGGAGTTAAGTGTCTCTCCGCCATACTGAAGCTTCATGGAATATTCGCCAAGATCCACTTCATTACCATCAACGGTTAGGGTGTCTTCCGATTCAATAAAGTAGTTGCCGGAACTACTGAAATTCCAGTTTCCGCGCGTGACATTGAGAGAGCCGCTGCCGGCACCTGAGACGGTAAAATCCCGAGCGTTAGAAGATATGTTCTGCTCAAAGATTTTTTGAGAGATCTCGATATTATTGTCGGCCGATGCTTCGATTAATGTCTCAATTCCGCCCGAGGATCTGCCTTGGCCACCCTTACCGGATGCGACTGCCGAAGCACCCAAGATCTCAAACTGCCAGTAATTCTGCTCAATATATTCTCCAGAAGAGGTCACTTCATAGAGACGAACATCATGCAAACCAGCGTCCAGCGGCTCCACCGGATTATAGACCAGTTCTTCCCCGCGTACTTCCACAAGGCCGGTAATATCTACATTGTCAACTTCCAAGGCAAAACTGCCACCATTCTGTTTCCAGATATCGGATGGCAGGCGAACGACGATAGGACTCTGAACAGCCCGATCAGAATTTTCCACAAACTCAGCCGGCCAGGACTGACTCTGAGCGAGTGCTAAGCCGCCACAAAGACTGGTGGAGAAAAGACACACCAATATCAAACGTGCAAAAACCCTGAACATCGTAATGACCTGAAACCCCTCGATTGGTCGGCTTACCCCTGCAGCATACCGTCCGGCTTCGCCAGATATACGGAACATCCCCCAACATCTGTAAAAGCTAAACTGCCCGAACGCAATTCAATCCTCCCCAAAACGAGCTCCTGTAGAGAGAATTTATTAACTCTGTGACTTAATCGCAGCATATTTTGAATAAATCATTACCAATGGCAACAATAAATAACCATCCTGCAGAGATAAAAATTTATGTAATAAGTAAATAAACTCATGTAATTACATAGATATCTAGAATAGACATCTTTGGTTATAGCCAAAAAATGAACAACCCTGATTTTTCACTGGAGCGGGCAGCTGGTGGCCTGGTCGCCGGCATTGACGAAGTTGGCCGCGGCCCCTTCGCCGGTCCCGTCGTCGCAGCCGCGGTTATTCTCTCGCCGGATCATATTCCCGAAGGTATTCGGGATTCAAAGAAGTTACCCAAATTAAAAAGAGAAGCCCTGGCGGCGCAAATCCTTGCCCAGGCTGATGTGGGGATCGGAGAAGCCACCGTTTCCGAAATTGATGACCTTAATATCCTGCAAGCCACCTTTCTTGCCATGCATAGAGCTTTAGGCAATCTGAAAGCGTCTCCGGATCATCTTCTGGTCGATGGTAATCGAGACCCGAAACTCGGACTGCCGACCCGATTAGTCGTGAAAGGAGACAGTCTTTCCCTGTCCATTGCGGCGGCTTCTATTGTTGCAAAAGTGACACGCGACGCAAAAATGTGTGACCTCGCGAAGCAGTATCCGCACTATGGTTGGGAGAAAAATGCCGGTTACGGCACCGCTGAACATCGCAAGGGATTGAGTCTTTTTGGCGTCACACCACAACATAGGCGAAGTTTTGCTCCGATCCGGAAAATTCTGGAATCCAATGAGACTCAAACTTAACTCTCATCCATAAGGCACTGATTCCACAAAATATATTGACGAGGCGAATCGGCCGAATCAGTATTGGGGTAATGATGAACAACCTGTGAAGGTCCCATGACTGATACATTAAAACTGCCGCTCGACCAGATTTTGAAAGGTGACTGCATTGAATTGATGAACAGTCTGCCGGAGAAATCCGTCGAGATGATTTTCGCCGATCCACCTTACAATATGCAGCTATCCGGAGAACTCCGTCGCCCGGATGACAGTAAAGTAGATGCGGTGGACGATGACTGGGATCAGTTTGACAGCTTTCAGGTCTATGATCGTTTCACCCGCGACTGGCTGACAGCCGCTAAACGGGTTTTGAAAGACAACGGAACCATCTGGGTGATCGGCTCCTATCACAATATCTTCCGGGTGGGCGCCATCCTCCAGGATCTCGGTTACTGGATGCTCAATGATGTGATTTGGCGGAAAACCAATCCGATGCCGAATTTCCGGGGCACCCGTTTCACTAATGCCCATGAAACCCTGATCTGGTGTTCAAAAGACCAGAACGCCAAGGGAATGACGTTCAACTATGATGCATTGAAAGTCATGAATGATGACGTGCAGATGCGTTCTGACTGGCATTTGCCGATTTGCAGCGGGAATGAGCGTCTTAAAATTGATGGGGAAAAAGCTCATACGACACAAAAGCCGGAAAGCCTTCTCTACCGGGTCCTGACCGCCGCCTCCAATCCCGGTGATGTTATATTGGATCCGTTCTTCGGTTCAGGAACCACTGGCGCCGTCGCTAAGAGGCTGGGCCGTCACTTCATCGGTTGCGAACGCGAAGACAAATATATTGAGGTCGCGACCAAACGGATCAGCAAGGTCCGCTCACTGGGCCCTGAAAATCTTGATATTACGAAAGGCAAGCGCCAGGAACCCCGCGTCCCGTTTGGATCCGTTGTCGAAAGAGGGTTGCTTTCCGCCGGTGAAGTGTTGTTTGATTCCCGCAAGCGCTACCAGGCCAGGGTACGGCCGGATGGCAGTCTCGTCGCATCGGATGTGTCCGGTTCCATTCACAAGGTGGGCGCCCAGTTGCAGGGTGCGAGCAGCTGTAACGGCTGGACATTCTGGCACTTTGATGTGGAAGGCCAGGCGGTTTCCATTGACGTCCTGCGACAGCAGGTTCGCGCCGAAATGAATTAGGGAGGACTTCTCCTCCCGACATACAGGAGGGGAAAATGATCAGATACACACTTACATGCTTCGGATGCTGCCTTGCTCTGGCACTGGCGGCTCCGGTTCAGGCGAAATCTTTTAACAAAGCCAAATTTCTCGGCATTGATAGGAACGCTGATAACCAGGTGTCCCCTGAAGAAGCCGCTATTTACCGGGAAAGGTATTTTTCGACGGTTGATCTCAATGGCGACGGTTCAGTTGCCTTTGAAGAATATGTCCAGGCAAACCAGCTCCGAGACGCAACCGCTGAAAAAAACTCTCCGGTAAAGGTGCCGGACGACTATAAGGCTGCCGATGTAAACCAGGATACCGTCCTCAGCCGGGAAGAATTTATGGAAGCAGGTAAAGCTGCTTTTGTGGCCCTTGATAAAGACAAAGACGGTTTTGTCTCCCGCGAAGAGTTCGTTGCGCCAGGCCTTTAAGGCTCAGGATCAGAGGGGCAGAGGCTGTTGGGATGCCTGAACGGCATCTGCCACTTTCTTCATAAGTGTCGGCAATGCAATGTCGCCAAAATCCGAAGTGCTGACCCATTGGATCTCATTGGAAGTCGCGCGCTTTGCGCCCGCAAGCCGGATCACCAACGGAGAGAGCTCAAGATGGAAGTGGGTAAAGGTGTGCTTGACCACGGAATGCCCCGATACTCTGGCAATATCCGGCATCATTCCTAACTGAGCCAAAAGGTCCGTTACTTCACTGTCCGCCACGGTCTGATCATCCCAGTGGGTCGATGGAAACTCCATCATACCGCCAAGCAGACCGCTCTCTTCTCGGCGCCGCATCAGGATGTCTCCCTTCTGGTTTTCCACCCAAAGGACAACAGCTTTGCGCGTCGGCTTAACTTTCTTCGGAGCTTTGCGAGGATAGCTTGCCGCATCCCCCTCCATATTGGCAGCACAGTGAATTGAAACAGGACAGTCGCCACATTCCGGTTTCTTGGGAGTACAAACAGTTGCACCGATATCCATCAGGGCCTGCGCATAATCCCCGGGGCGATCTTTGGGAGACAACCGTCCGGCAAGCTCGCGAAGCGCTTCCCGTCCTTTAGGCAGCTCTCCCTGAAACCGGAAAACGCGACTGACGATCCGTTCAATATTACCGTCCAGCACGACAGCGGGCTGCTGAAAGGCGATGGCAGCAACAGCCGCCGCCGTGTAAGCCCCCACACCCGGCAGGGTCAGAAGTTCTGCTTCCGTAGACGGAAAATCTCCGTCATATCTTTCACAGACGGCAATGGCACATTTATGTAGATTGCGCGCTCTTGCATAATATCCAAGCCCGGCCCAGGCGGAAAGAACATCATCAAGAGGCGCCGAAGCAAGATCCTGAACCGTCGGCCAGTTTTGCAGGAATTTCCCATAATAGGGGCCAACCGTTGCAACAGTCGTCTGCTGCAACATGATTTCGCTCAACCACACATGATAAGCGTCCGCGGCTTCTCCCGGCGGCTTGCGCCAGGGCAGAACACGCGCATGCCTGTCATACCAGCCCAGAATTCGAGCCGGAAAATCCGACGTCGCAAAATTGTGATTGTTCATAATTTCTTGATCATACCATTCTCATGATGTGTTTTAACACCTATATGGTAGATCACATCACGGCAAGGGGAGTATCGTAGGAGCGGTGAGGAAAATCGGCCACGCAAAAGGACCGAAAGCAATCGGGAGTTATATCGGCAAATCAACGCGGGCCGCTTTGGTCAAGCGCGGTTTTGCCCATGCGGATATTCTGTCCCGCTGGCACGTCATTGTTGGGCCTACCCTCTATGACGTTTCCAGTCCAGAACGGCTGACATATTCAAAAAACAAAAATGCCGAAGCAACCCTGAAGGTCCGGGTTTCTCCCGGCCATGCTCCGGAATTTCAGCATTTCGAACCGCTTATTATAGAACGAATCAACAGTTTCTTTGGATATCGCGCCGTAGCTCGGCTGAAAATCATTCAGGCTCCCGTTAAAAGAGAGAGAAAAGCGCTAAAAACTGCGCCTCCTAAACCTAACGAAACCCAGAGCAACTGGCTGGAAGCATCCCTCAAAGGCGTCGAGGATAATGAATTAAAAGAGAGTTTGAAGGCGCTGGGCACAGCGTTGGTTACCAGAAAAACACGTCAAACCTGAACATAAAAATACCAAAATCCCTTGATTTAAAAGGGTTTATGAAGAACTACCAGAGATATTGAGGAATCAATGATGAAAAGATATACTGACACAAGATCTAGTATAAATGAGCAGAAATTGACCCTGACACGTCGACATTTTGTAGCTTCCAGCGGTCTTGCCCCTATTGCCCTAGGGGCAGCCGGTGCCCTGCTCTCTCCTGCATTGGCTCAGGCAGGCGTTGGTGACATTCTAGAAAATGACAACGTTCTTGGAGATCCCAAAGCTCCTATCGGCCTGGTTGAGTATGCTTCTCTGACCTGTCCGCACTGCGCTCAGTTCCACCAGACGGCGCTTAAGGATATCGAAGAGAATTACATCAAAACAGGCAAAGCTTATCTGATCTATCGGGATTTCCCACTTGATCGTTATGCTTTTCAGGCTTCTGTACTGGCACATGCGGCCGGTAAGCAACGCTTCTTTGCCGTTCTCAAGATCCTATTCGACAAGCAGGCAGAATGGTCTGCCGCCTCCGATCCAACCGCAGCTCTGATGAAAATCGGTAAAATGGTAGGTGTTTCACAGGCCAAATTCGAAGCGGGCCTGAAAGACGAAAAACTTGGAGAAAGCATCCTCACGGATCGTATGGTCGGCGCGAACGAGTACGGCGTCAGCAGTACCCCGACCCTATTTGTCAATGGGGAGAAATATGAAGGGTCCCGCGATTACGCGAGCCTTGATAAATTCCTGCAGGACCTCTGATAAACCTATGATGGAGGGGCCGTGAAATTTACTCAATTACGTCTGTCTGGTTTCAAATCCTTTGTTGAACCAACGGAACTTTTGATTAAGGACGGCCTCACCGGCATTGTCGGCCCGAACGGGTGTGGCAAGTCAAATCTGGTGGAAGCGCTTCGCTGGGTTATGGGTGAAACATCAGCGAAAAACATGCGCGGCGGCGCAATGGATGATGTGATTTTTGCAGGAACATCCAGCCGCCCGCCCCGTAATATGGCTGAGGTGACATTGGGCCTCGACAATAAGGAGCGGATTGCCCCGGCCGCCTATAACGACAGTGAAGAGGTGGACATCACCCGGCGCATCAGACGCGATACCGGCTCTGATTACCGAATTAACGGCAAAGTATCCCGTGCACGGGACGTACAGCTTCTATTTGCCGACATGGCAACGGGCGCCAACTCCACAGCCATTGTCAGTCAGGGGCGTGTCGGCTCCCTGATTAACGCCAAACCAAAAGACCGGCGACATCTGCTGGAAGAAGCCGCCGGTATCTCCGGCCTTCATTCCCGTCGGCATGAAGCCGAATTAAGATTGCGAGCCGCTGAAACCAATCTGGAACGGGTTGG
>DIYE01000125.1 GCA_002428885.1 Alphaproteobacteria bacterium UBA6062 | reverse complement strand
TTTGCGTACCCGTCATGATCTTATCCCATGGCTCGGGCTCAGAATTGCTTGATCCGGTTTGGCCTGAAGGCATCAACTGGCTCTGGCTTTTAGGCGTGGGCTTCTTCGCCACAGTCAGTCATATGATGATGACCTATGCCTTATCGCAGGCCCCTTCAGCCACCCTGGCCCCTTTACAGTATCTGGAAATGCCCGTGGCAACGTTATTTGGATACCTGGTTTTTCAAGATTTCCCCAACACCCTGGCCTTGATCGGCATCGCCATCATCGTCGGTGCGGGGCTGTATATGATCCATCGGGAAAGAGTAACAGCCAGACAGCTTGTCACCGAACGCGCAGCCCCGCCAATCTGAGGTGATGGCCAACGGCCAAGGGCGGACCTTTAACTACTAATAGCGATCAACTGCGTTGCCTGAAGCATACATAAGTAGCGCTCTAAACACCTCATAGGGGTAAGCGTCCGAGCTCCCTACCCCAGCGTCCGAACCCCACCTCTCCGGTCTCGTACCGACTAAGCGGACACTTACAATTTGCCTTAACTGAGAGCAACAGCAAAAGAGAAGCCATCGGATATCCAGGAAAGCGAGGACTTACCACCGATTATTTGTTTATTCTTCTTTTCCAATAAAACTGCGAGAGCTCCATATTGAATGACTAATGGATGAAAGCGTTATATCCATACTCTCCAGCCTGCATACATCTCTTACTTTCATTATACTTTTCTTTCCAGACAGCAAGTCGTTTTCCAACATCTTCCAATTGCTCTTTGGACAGCTCTAACGCTAGAGCTTTTGCTTTAACTGCCCCTTGATCATCTCCAAAAAGAAAGCTCAGTTTGTAATGTAGGTAGGCGCGCACTTTATCAATATTCAAGCCTCGGCCCGATAGATGGAGGTCACCGAGATTAAAATGGGCCTTTGAAAGGCCATTGTTAGCGGCCGCTTCATAATACTCAAATGCCTTTCCTGGATTTTCTTCCACGCCTAAGCCTTTATCAAACAAGACAGCCAACCGAAATGAGGCTTCTGGGTGCTTTAGTTTTAACGCCTTCGTAAATAGCTGTTTTGCAACAGAATAATCCTGCTCAACAATTTCTCCATTTTCATACATGAGCCCAAGATAGAATCTCGCCGTCGGATGATCGATGCTTCTAACAAACCATTTATACGCTTCTCCAAGGTTTTTAGGTGTCCCAGCTCCGAGATAATACAATTCCCCAACCCGAGCTTTATCTGAATCCTTTACGACGCCATATGTCTTCTTCAGTGTCGCTATCTTGCTGAGTAATCCAGTCAGCTCGTTGAAGTGTCTTCCTTCATATTCATCAATTTTTCGTTGTGCCAGCTCCTCTAGCTTATGCATTGGTTCATCGAGCTCTTTTGTCAACATCCGATAATAGGAGATGGCTTTCTCTCTATTCTTCGGTATTAAATATCCACATTCATATTGCCGCGCCAAATGACGCTGCGCATTACCATTTCCTTGCTCTGCTGATTTGTTGAGCCACTCAATCGACGCCTCTATATCGCGCATTTCAGGATTTTCAGATTGCAAGTTCAAGCCCACCATAAACTGAGAAGAACTTGAACCTTCCCTGGCTAAGGCAAGGCTTCTATTGTGCCATTCCCTCTCAGATTGAGCAGACATTTTTTTTATCTTTACTGGCGTTTTTGGAAGAGAGTGAAAAAAATAATTCTGAATCTTATTCCAACCAGGAACTTCTTTAGTATATGACGTGGCTTTCACTTTTTCAGTGACTTCCCTTGCCTGAGCCAGCTCAGCTTTTGTCAACAATTTTGCGATAGAATCACGATGATTTATTGCTTTTTTATAACCGCCCTTTACCGCCAAACTATAATATACAAAAGCGGTTAGATTATCCTTCTCTACACCCTCTCCATTTTCATAAAGTGTACCTGCATATGCCATAAATTCTGGAAGGTCAGGGCTTGCCGCATTGAGTATCAGTTTTGCGGCCTTCTTAAAATCTTGAGGCACACCCTTGCCTTGATGATACAGGATTCCCAGGGCGCCTCTACCCTTGGCGTATCCACCGTCAGCGGCTTCTTCAAACCAGAAAGCCGCCATTGAGTGATTTTGTGTGACACCATCTCCGTTCATCAGTTTTAGACCATAACGATATTGCGCAACGGTTGGGCCTTCTTCGGCAAGTCGTCGTAGCCACTTTATACTTTCAGCTATGTTTTTTTTAACGCCCTGGCCCTTTTCAAGGGCGATTGATAGACTAAGCTGCGCATCCCAATCCCCTTGTTCAGCAGCAAGGCGATACCATTTAACAGCCTCTTGATGATTAACCTCGACACCGACACCGCCTTCATATGCCTGCCCAATATAGTTTTGGGCGCTTGCTGAACCTAAAGCGGCCGCTCTTCTAAACCAGACCAATGCTTGCGCCGTATTAACCGGTGTTCCCCGTCCAATAGCTAACATTTTCGCCAGTACTAATTGAGCCTTAATGTCATCTTTTTGGGCGAGCTTCTGTAATTTTTCGAAAGCGAGCTCATGATTTTCAGCATCAAACGCGCGGATGATTTCATCATATTTCGCATAGGAGATATTTGAAGATCCAAGAAAAACACAAAAAACACCCACCAGAGAAAAAAATATTTTTTTCAAAACTACCCGCTTGTCAGAAAGAATAAACTTGATTAGCCGCTAGAGTAGTGCAGCAATCAATCCAACACAATGTAATTGTGTTGCTAGTTGTCTCTACTAGAAGGGATATCAGTCTAGGAAACACATATATCCCTACTCCATTAAAAAGCTTTTTAATCAATGCAATAGGGCCTTTAACTCTAAAGCGAACTCAATCCTTCTAGTAAATTATTGACACTTCCTTATACCTAAAAACGTCATTGGTTAATGTTCCAATTGTTTCCGACCCTCTTCTCCCTTTAGTAGACACAATCCCTTAGTCCTCCTATCATACCCATCCACCAACCACTCCTTCAAAAGCAGACATTTTTGTTCTTTCTTGATAAGCTCCCCCTCAGCCCGTCTCCATCCTCACCAACCACACCAAAGGAGCACCTTCATGACCCAGGATCACTACGGCAACGAAGTCTCCACAGCCTCTCAGGCGGCGGTGGATCACTACAACACCGGTGTGCGGCTGTTTCTGTCGTCGGCGTTTGGGGCGGTGGAGGCGTTTCGGGCGGCGGTTGATCTGGAGGACGGGTTTGCGCTGGGGCATGTGGGGCTGGCGCGGGCGTTGATGATGGCCGGGCGGATGCCGGAGGCGAAGGCGGCGCTTGAACGGGCGCAGGATCTTTCGGAAGGGCTGGATCATCGTCAGTCCCAGCATATCGCGTGTTTTGAACTGCTCTTTTCCGGGCAGGCGGACAGGGCGCGCATCCTGGTTCAGCAGCATGTTCGGGACTATCCCCGCGATGCGCTTGTGGCGCAGCTTTGTACCAATGTGTTTGGGCTGATCGGTTTTTCCGGCGAGGTTGGCCGGGAGGCAGCGTTGCTGGCTTATACCTCCGCGCTGCTTCCCTATTACGGGGAGGACTGGTGGATGATGTCCATGCATGCCCTGTCCCTCTGCGAAACCGGAGAGATAGAAGCGTCGAACCGGTTGATGGACAAATCCCTGGCGCTCAATCCGCGCAATGCCAATGGGGCGCATTTCAGGTCCCATGCCCAGTATGAGGCCGGTGAGGTAACGGAAGGTCGCCGCTATCTGACTGACTGGCTTAAAGACTATGATGACCGGGCCGTTCTGCACGGACATTTAACCTGGCACGGGGCCCTGCTCGCCCTGCATGACGGAGATGAAGCGGCCATGTGGCAGGCCGTGGATAAAGGTGTCGGGCCGGAGACGGCCAAGGGACTGCCGATCAATATCCTGACCGACACAGCAGCGATTTTATACCGCGCCGAGCTTGCCGGATTTTCCGTCGATCCGGCGCGGTGGTTGAGCTTAAGCGACTATGCCGCCCGCTTTTTCCCGGAAACGGGACAAAGCTTTGCCGACATGCATGCAGCGCTGGCCCATGCCATGGCCGGAAACGGGGACCGTCTCGCTCATATCTGCGACACAGCCAAAGGATTTGCGGGCGATCTTGTACGACCCATCGGGCGGACCTGGCGGGCCATTGCCCGGCAGGACTGGGAGACGGCCCTCGCTGAACTTGTCCCTGTTATGAGCGCCACAGAACCGGTTGGCGGCAGCCGCGCCCAGCGGGATCTGCTGGAACTGACCTATGCAAAGGTCTTGCTGAAGCTGGGTCTGACAGAGGAAGCCCGCCGGTCCCTGATGACGCGCAGATCCGTTCTGGCGCCTTCTCCGCCCCTGGCGGCGTTGCGGTCTTAAGAAAGAAGGCATGCACCCTCTTCTGGCATCATATGGAAAATAGAAGCTTTAGTCCTTCCCAGGCCTTGCGCAGTTCTTCTATCACTGTGTTCAGCATGATGGATTTGTGTATTTCCTGCCATTCTTTTATGAAGTCCGCGCTCCAGGTCATGACAAAAATCAGTGAAGCCAGTATGGCCAAGGCGACAAGGATGTTCAGATAGCGGTATCCACGGCACCAGGATATGGCCCCGATCAAGGCCGGTATCGTCAGCCATACCAGGAAAAGCAGGCTTTGGGCCGCCAGTAATTCACCATACCACTGAAAAGCCACATCAGGGGCATAAGCAAGCCGCGGGCTGAGATAATGGTATGTGAAGATAACCAGGCTTGCCGGTATGATGCACAGAAATGCCAGCAGGAGAATGCCATGCCCGATCCACTGTTTCACGCGGGTCTTCCAAACGGCATGAAGAAAAACCCAGACAATCAGATACACGATCAGAAGCACCGCCCCTGCATAGATCAGACGTCCCATTAGGATAAACCAGGTCGCATCGAGCATTATTTCTATCCAGCCGGTCAGATTGCCGAAGAGGAGCTTCTTGATAACCATCGGCGAGAAAGCCAGCATGAAGGAGAGCAGGATCAATTGCCGTGACGTGATCACACGGCCGATAACCAGGACGGATAACCAGGCGCAGACAGCAAGCAGGACTTCGAAAATATTCCCGAAAAAAGGTTCTTCAAACGCTTTGATAACGCCCGCATACATATAATAGAAATAGGCGTAAAAACCGCCCGCCAGATCCGTCATCAATTACTCCCCCTAAACGGTATTTTCTCCAACTTAACTACTTAGTCGATATCGTCACGCCAACCGTTCAATCATGATGGTGCTTTACCTCCTTCTCCATCCCCTTGATAATACGTCCCGTCACACAACAAAAACAGGGAGCATCAAATGCCCGCAGAATTTCAGGTTCAGAAGCAGGATCTCAATAGCTTTCGGATTGTCGAACGGGAGGATCAGCCGCTTGAGGAGGGAGAGGTTCGGCTTTCCATCGACTGCTTTTCCTTTACCTCCAATAACATCACTTACGGGGCGGCCGGGTATGTTTTAAAATACTGGGATTTCTTTCCGGCCGCCGATAACGGAGATGGGTCCTGGGGTGTTATTCCGGTTTGGGCCTTTGCGGATGTAACGGAATCCCGCTGCGACGCGGTGCCGGTCGGGGAACGGCTTTACGGGTATTTTCCGCCGTCAGGCACCGTTGTCATGCGGCCCGAGCGGGTGAGTGATCACAGTCTGTTTGACGGGGCGGAGCATCGCCAGCATCTGCCGCCTCTCTATAACCGTTACAGCCGTGTCCTCGCCGAGCCGGGTTATGACCGGGCGCAGGATGCCGCGCGGGTATTGCTGATGCCGCTGCATGCCACCTCCTACTGCCTGTTTGACCAGATGCAGACGAATGACTGGTACGGGGCGGAGCAGATTGTGATTATCAGCGCTTCCTCCAAGACCAGCCTGGGACTTGCCTTTGCCCTGTCTCGGGAAGAAACGCCGCCGGTGATTGGCCTCACCTCTGGCCGGAATAAAGATTTTGTATCAAAAACAAATCTTTATGACACCGCCCTCACCTATGATGAGCTGGGAGAACTGTCCACTGAGACACCGACCCTGGTCGTTGATATGGCCGGGAATGATGCTCTTCGGGCGACCTTGAAAGAAACGATAGGCGAGAAGCTTCGCTACTTTATCGCGGTCGGGATTACTCATTGGGAGGAGCGGGCCGAAACGCCGGTCTTCAGAAAATCGACAGATGCCGGGCGGTTCGAAAACTTCTTTGCACCGAGCTATGTTCTCGAACGTGCCAAGGAGCTGGCTCCCGGAGAGTTTGACAAACGATCCCGGGAATTCCTGATGGCGTCCGCTGCGGCAACCTTCCGCTGGATGAGCCTGGATGAACGCACGTCACTGGACGGCCTCGCTGATATCTACGGTGATGTCTGCGACGGAAAGCTCTCGCCCTCCTCCGGAGTGATCGTCAGGATGTAATTCTTGCTTGAGGAGACAGCGCCCTCTTCATTCTTCTAATAAATTCTTGAGTAATTTTCATGACGGGTTGAGGGTTTCAACACTCAACCTGTCTAGAACCCGCAGAAGAGTGAGCTTTCTTCCTCTTGTATCTTGCGCATTCAGTATTCACCGGCACGCCTAAGGCCCAGGAACAGGTCTTTCCCTCTTCCACTCTCCTGCAAAACTCGTTAGCATACTTATGGTCATAAAAGAGTAAGAATAATTCTACCGACCGGGAGAGACAAGATGGGCGCGGGGGCGGATCCGTCGGCGAGCAATTCGCTTGATGTCATTGTTATTGGAGCCGGCATTGCCGGAGCCTCTGTCGCGGCTGAGCTGTCGACACATGTTCGCGTGCTGCTGCTGGAAATGGAAAGCCAGCCGGGCTACCACACCACAGGCCGCTCAGCGGCGATCTTTGCCCCGGTTTACGGACCGCAGCCCATTCGCGCCCTGACCCGGGCCTCGGAAGCCTTTTTCCTGACGCCCCCATCGGGCTTTACGGAGCATGCGATTTTCTCGCCCCGCAAGATCCTGATGATTGCCCGGCCTGATCAGGAAGAAACACTGGATGCCCTGGTCGAAGAATGCCAGGCGGAAACACCTGTCGAGAAACTGACGGGTAGCCGCCTTGCCGAAGAACATCCCCTGATCCGCGACGGCTATGCCAGCAGCGCCATGCTGGATCCAAACGGGCAGGATATTGATGTTCATGCCCTGCATCAGGGGTATCTGAAACAGTTCCGGGAACGAGGCGGAACGCTTGTCACGAGCAGTACCGTTGAAGGCCTGTCAAAGGGCGGGGATAACTGGACAGTTCGTGCGGGCGGGCAGACCTATCGCGCCGCAAAGGTCGTCAATGCCGCCGGTGCCTGGGCGGAGGATATCGGACAAATGGCGGGAGCGGAGACAATCAGACTGGTGCCCAAACGGCGAACGGCCCTGATGATCGCCTCCCCGTCTCCTCAGCAAACAGATCCGTTGCCGCTCACCGTGGATATTGACGAGGACTTCTATCTCAAGCCGGATGCGGGACGATTGCTGATTTCCCCGGCCAATGAGGACCCGTCCCCGCCTTGCGATGCGCAGCCTGAAGAATTGGATATTGCCTATTGCATTGACCGGATCGAGCGGGCCTTTGATCTGTCTGTCCGGCGGATCGACAATAAATGGGCGGGCCTGCGCAGCTTTGTCGGCGATAAATGCCCGGTCGCCGGTTTTTCGGGTCAGGTTGACGGTTTTTACTGGCTGGCCGGTCAGGGTGGCTATGGCATCCAGACCGCCCCGGCCCTCAGCCGCTTTGCCGCTGCCCAGGTTCTGGGAAATCCGGTTCCCACGGATATTCTGGACCAAGGGCTTGATCCTGCGGATTTAGCTGTCGTCCGCCTGAAAGATCTTGTCTCATGATCTGGCTGGTTCCCGCGTTTGCCATCGCCCTGCTGGCTTCCGGCCTTGCCCTTGCCTATGTGATTGGCGGCGCAACGGTCATGGCCTTTATGGCAACGGACAACGCCCGCTATCTGGCGATCCTGCCGCAAAAAGTCTTTTCACAGATCAATGTCTTTTCGCTGCTTGCCATGCCGCTTTTTATCCTGGCAGGCGAGATCATGAACCGGGGCGGTGTGACCAAAGCGCTGATTGATCTGTCCATGGCGCTTGTGGGAAGGCTGCGGGGCGGTCTGGGTCATGTGAATATCATGACCAGTATATTCTTCGCCGGGATTTCCGGCTCAGCCGTTGCCGATGCAGCGGCGCTGTCCAACACGCTCGTCCCTGCCATGAAGGAACGGGGCTATTCGGA
>DIYE01000249.1 GCA_002428885.1 Alphaproteobacteria bacterium UBA6062 | reverse complement strand
CGGAGCATGTCACCGGTGGATAATTGAATCAGGCCATGACTGCTTTCCAGTCGTTGAGCCTGAGTTCCCTTACCGGCTCCCGGTGCCCCCAGAAGAATAAGAATCATTTGCGCCGCCCCCCCAACTTGGATTTTTTGATCAGTCCATCATACTGGTGGGCCAGCAGATGACTTTGTATTTGGGCGACGGTGTCCATTGTCACGGACACGACGATCAACAGTGATGTGCCGCCGAAGTAAAACGGTACTGCCCATTGCGATACCAGAATTTCCGGCAGGATACAAACCAGCGAAAGATAGGCCGCACCAACGACTGTCAAGCGTGTCAGGACGAAATCAAGGTATTCGGCAGTTCTCTTTCCCGGGCGCATGCCAGGAACAAAGCCACCATGCTTCTTCAGATTGTCAGCCGTTTCATCCGGATTAAAGACGACGGCGGTGTAAAAGAAGCAAAAGAACACGATACCGGCAATATACAGCAGCATATAAAGCGGCTGTCCTCGCCCCAGCAACGTTGTTACTGTTGTCAGCCATTCCGGGCCTGCACCGCTTGAAAAGCCGGCAACCGTAATCGGCATGAGCAGCAAAGAAGAGGCAAAAATCGGAGGAATAACACCGGCGGTGTTTAGTTTAAGCGGCAGATGTGAATTCTGCCCACCATAAGTTTTATTACCGCGTTGTCGTTTTGGGTACTGAACCAGGATACGGCGCTGCGCCCGCTCCATGAAAACGATAAAGGCAATAACCGCAACAGACATGATCAGCAGGAACAGGATGACCCAGGTCGCCAGCGCACCGGTCCGTCCAAGTTCCAGAGTTCCGACAAGAGCGCTCGGCAGAGCGGCCACAATACCGGCGAAAATGATCAGCGAAATACCGTTACCAACACCGCGAGCCGTGATCTGCTCACCCAGCCACATGAGGAACATGGTTCCGCCGACCAGTGTGATGACGGTCGTTACGCGGAAGTAAAGCCCCGGGTCCGCAACAGCGGCCTGCCCTGTGGACAGAGACATACCCTCCAGACCGACTGCCAGGCCATATCCCTGAAGGGTTGCCAGCAAGACAGTGCCGTAGCGGGTATATTGGTTGATTTTCTTACGCCCCTGCTCTCCCTCTTTCTTCAACTGCGCCATCTGTGGTGAGATGGACGTCATCAGCTGCATGATAATAGAGGCAGAGATGTAGGGCATGATGGTCAACGCAAAAATGGTCATGCGGCCAAGCGCACCCCCTGCAAAAACGTCGAACATCCCAAAGATGCCACCGGAGTTCTGGGCAAAAATATCTGCAAGAACAGTCGGATCCACGCCAGGAACCGGAATATAGGTTCCAATACGATACACAATCAGTGCAAAAAGCGTGAACCACAAACGCTTCTTCAGTTCCGTCGCCTTGGAGAAGGCACCGAAACTCATTGAGGAAGCCATTTGTTCTGCTGCAGACGCCATCTAGTGATACTCCAGTTTGAAAGGGCAGCCCTCAGGCCGCCCTATACGCATTGCTTATTCTGCTTTTGCGGCAGCCGGCTGTGCCAAAGTGACACTTCCGCCTGCTTTTTCGACAGCTTCAACAGCTGTTTTGGATGCACCGGTTACTTCAAAAGCAACCTTGGCTTTCAGTTCGCCTTTGGCCAGCAGACGGACACCGTCAACAACCTTGCCAACAACGCCTGCTTCTTGCAGGGCGGCAATAGTTACGGTTTCCTTGGCATTCAGTTTACCTGCATCAATCGCAGCCTGGACCCGACCGAGGTTGGCAACAGCAAATTCCTTGCGGAAGATGTTGTTGAAGCCCCGCTTCGGCAGACGGCGGTGGATCGGCATCTGACCACCTTCAAAGCCTTTAATGGCAACACCGGACCGGGATTTCTGACCCTTCTGACCGGCGCCGGAGGTTTTACCCTTGCCGGAACCGATACCGCGACCGACGCGTTTGCGGTTCTTTACGGAACCCGCATTATCGGAAATTTGGTTCAAACGCATTTCTTGTATTCCTTATCCTACAGGCCGGCTCAGGAAGCTTCTTCGACCCGCACAAGATGATGAACCTTGTTGATCATACCCCGAATTGAAGGGGTATCTTCCAGCTCCACCGTCCGGTGCATCTTATTCAGGCCAAGTCCTACAAGTGTCGCACGCTGTGATTTGTGACGACCGATCGGACTTCCGGTTTGAGTTACTTTGACAGTCGCTTTTGCCTTAGCCATCTGCATTCTCCTTCGCGGCGTCGGATGAACGACGTCCTACGATTTCGGAAACCTTTTTGCCCCGCTTTGCAGCAACCTGACGCGGTGACGTCATGTTCTTTAGAGCCTCAAAAGTCGCCTTCACCATATTATATGGGTTGGAAGTACCGACAGATTTAGTCACAACGTCTTGAACACCGAGTGTTTCGAACACGGCACGCATCGGACCACCGGCGATAATACCGGTACCGGCAGATGCGGAACGCAGAACCACGTGGCCGGCACCGAAATGCCCGTTCACGTCATGATGGAGCGTCCGGCCTTCGCGAAGCGGAACACGGATCATGTTGCGTTTGGCAGCTTCTGTCGCTTTGCGAATAGCTTCCGGAACCTCACGGGCTTTACCGTGACCATAGCCGACACGGCCTTTCTGATCACCGGCAACAACCAGGGCTGCAAAGCCAAACCGGCGACCACCTTTAACAACCTTGGCCACACGATTGATGTGGACAAGCTTATCGACGAATTCTGAATCGCCTCTTTCCTGTTGATCAGGTCTCATCATAATCAAATTCCCCTAGAAGGACAGCCCGCCCTCACGGGCGGCTTCGGCGAGGGCTTTGACCCGGCCATGATATTGGTAACCGCCGCGGTCGAAAGCGACTTCCTTGACGCCAGCTTTCAGAGCCCGTTCTGCGATCAGTTTTCCGACTTCAGACGCTGCGTTCTT
>DIYE01000066.1 GCA_002428885.1 Alphaproteobacteria bacterium UBA6062 | reverse complement strand
TCATATAGCGGACCTTGAGCCGACGTCCCTTGGCCATGGGCGGCGGATGTTTTTCCAGCATATGCTCAAGCCAGCGGTTTAATTGCGATGTCGTGATCCGCTTGTTCCAGAGTTCATAGACCCGGATGACTTTCGGAAGCAGTTTTTCAAGCCCCCGCCCGGTCAGGGCCGACAGGGTCACCACGGGGATCCCTCGGACCTGCGGCAGTGAAGTCTGCAATTTGTCCCGGATATGCTGCAACATGGCATTGCGGTCTTTCACCACATCCCATTTATTAACAGCAACCACCAGGGCACGGCCTTCTTCAATCACATGGGAGGCAATGGTGAGATCCTGCTTTTCAAAAGATACGTCCGCATCAATGACCAACACGACCACCTCGGCCATTTTGATAACCCGGAGGCTGTCGGCCACAGAGAGCTTCTCCAATTTCTTCTGGACACGGGAACGACGGCGGATACCGGCCGTATCCACCAGTTTGATCTTCTGTCCTTCAAATTCCCATTCAACGGAGATGGCATCCCGGGTCACACCGGCTTCCGGCCCTGTCAGCAGGCGATCTTCACCGATCAGGTGATTAACCAGTGTAGACTTGCCGGCATTCGGACGACCAACAATCGCCAGCGCCAATGGACGATCCTTCGCGGCAATTTCCGGCACCTGTTCTTTTTCGAAAGGAAGCAGTGCGTCAAACAGCTCCCCAATCCCTTCGCCATGTTCTGCAGACAGCGGGATCGGATCCCCCAGGCCAAGAGCATAAGCATCAAGCATTTCCGCTTCAGCATCTCTACCTTCGCATTTATTGGCGCCCAGAAGAACCGGAATTTCTGTTTTGCGAAGCCAGTTAGCAAAATGCTCATCCATAGGTGTCACACCTGCCCTGGAATCGAACAGCATCAGGGCAACATCCGCCTCTTCGAGTGCCATTTCCGTCTGGCGGCGCATACGCCCTTCCAGACTGTCATCAAAGGCTTCTTCGAGGCCTGCTGTATCAATAACCTTGAATTTGAGCGAACCGATGCGCCCTTCTCCTTCACGGCGATCCCGGGTTACCCCCGGTGTGTCATCCACAAGGGCCAGTCGTTTGCCGACCAGGCGATTAAACAGGGTGGACTTGCCCACATTGGGCCGCCCGATAATGGCAACAGTAAAGGACATCGATTACTCTTAAGCAAAATATGCTTTAGCGAAAGGCTACAAGCTCGGCGTCATCCGTCAGGATAAATAACATACCTCCTGCAACGACAGGTGCGATGGAAGCTGTATCCGAGAGTTCAACTTTCCCCAGAATTTTACCGTCATACGGGGAAACCGACACCGCAATACCGTAATTAGACACCAAAATCAAACGATCACTTGCCAAAACAGGTCCAGACCACACGATTAGGCCGGTTTTATCTTCCGGATCTTCAAATTTACCAAGCGCCCGCACCCAGCGGATAAGGCCGTTTTTACGAGACAGACAGACCAGCTCGCCATCTGTGGTCACCACATAGATAAAGTCACCGGCCACCCAGGGTGTCTGCAATGTGGAGATTTCCTGGAACCATCTGCGGTTTCCGGTCCTGAGATCGATACCGACCATCTGGCCGGAATAGCTGGCAGCAAAGATCATACCTCGGTCAACAACCGGAAAGGCATTGATGTCTGCAAGGGATGTCAGAGAGCTCAAGCCGCGCTTTTTGCGAAGCTGATCACTCCAGGCCTGATTACCGTTATCAGCCCGAAGAGCAAACAATTCTCCGGATGAGAAGGGAACCACGACGGTTCCGCTATCCACAGCCGGGCTGGCTGCACCAAGAAGCCCGGTTGCTTCCACGCCGCCTTCATAATCCCATTTTGTCTCACCGGTCAGGACATCCAGTGCAAAAACACGGCTGTCATAAGTACTGACAAAAACAAGTTCCTCGGCGACTGTCGCGGCGGCTCGAATGGGTGCCCCGATATTGGCTTTCCAGTACATCCCCCCTGTTTTCGGATCAAGAGAGTAAACTTCGCCATAGGAGGTGGTCGCGAACAACCGGCCATACTCAGCGGATAAACCGCCACCGACGACCCCGTCCTCTTCCTCTGCCGGTGTGAGATTGACGGCCCATAATTTTTCACCGGTTTCCTGGGAGTAAGCACGGACGCGACTTTCACTGTCCATCACAAAAACAGTGCCGTCGGAAATCACCGGGGTAGACGGCAACCGGTTTTCATCATCGGATCCTTCACCTATATTGATCCGCCACACTTCCTGAAGATCGTCTCCAAGCGTCAAATGATGCATCACATTATTGGCTGTTCCGCCGGCCTGAGGCCAGTTCTCGTTCACATAGGGTGCCGGCAGGCGCACGGTCACATCGGCAATGCCTTCATCAGGCTCCAGGGATTGTTCCAATGCTAGAATGGAAATTCTTTCACCCGGCAATGGCGGTGCTTCGCTCTCCCCAAACCAGTCCGGTAATGCCGAGCAACCGGCAAGAAGCCCAAGCATTCCACCGACAACTGCAAGCCGCTTTATTGAATAGACACGTTTCGTCACACCAAGCCC
>DIYE01000143.1 GCA_002428885.1 Alphaproteobacteria bacterium UBA6062 | reverse complement strand
TTCACAAAAGACGCCCCGCACCTCCAGATAAGCGGCGAGAGCCTGTTTGGCGCTCCGGTTCACGGGTACCAGTCGCTCTTTATTGCCCTTCCCCCGAACAATGAGAAAATCCTCGCTCTCCTCAAGTGGCGGATAAGGCAGCGACACCAGTTCTGAAACCCGCATGCCTGTCGCGTAAAGCAGATGTAGCAAAGCAGAAAGACGTCGCACTTCCGGTTCATCCCCTGAAATCGCCTCGAACAGCTGATCAACCTCTTCGACAGAAAGATATTTAGGAAGCCGCCGTCCGGTTTTGGGTGCGTCCACATTCATAGCCGGATCATCATCCCGGATATCTTCAGAAAGAAGGAAGGCGTAAAACTGTTTTATGGCGCTCAACCGACGGGCCTGCGTTGCACTGCTCATCCCCTGCCGATCCAAAGACTGGATATAGGCACTGATATCGTCCGCCGCCGCCGACAGGGCATCCCGCTTCCGCCGTTCCAGAAAACCAAACAGATTCTCAAGATCTCGCTGATAGGCTTCCCGTGTGTTATCAGCGGCATTTCGCTCCAGCACCAGCATTTCCAGGAACCGCTCTTGCAGATGCACGGACATGATCAGAGAGACCTGGCAATAGCAGCTTCCAGCGTGAAGGCACGAGCTTCCGTCTCAAGTCCCACCGCCTTCAGCGCGGATGTGACAGCCGTTAATGTGGTGATGGTTGCCGCAGCTGGCCCTTCCTCTCCCAGCGCCAGCAAAGCAAGGGCAACGGTTTCACCGGTCCTCCCGGCGGAGGCAGCTCGTATCAGACTATTTTCCAGTGCATGATTACTGGCTGCGACTTCCATCGGCTGAGGGAGATCAAGAAGTGCATTCCAGTTATCATCAGTAATGGCATATCCCAAAACTTCCAGCATGGACACCAGATAAGCTGATTTCAGACCGTTTTCCGGGTCCTCCTCTACCGCCCGGAGCCAGTCATCAAAACTGCCGCTATTCCATCTGGCAATCCCCGTCGCACCAGAGAGCAGCATATAAGCATCAAGGCGGGTCACATTCTTGCGACCCTGCAGCCGTTCCGTATTGCTTCCCTGGGAAGCGGACCTGCGGATAACACGTTCCCAGGCTACGGCTTCTTTCTCCCGCTTGTGCAGCAACAGGATTTTCACAGCTTCCAGATTAAAATCAAATCCGTAGTCGGCAGGCGGCATTTCCAGAAGAATGCCCAGCGTCTTCTCCGTTACAGCGGGATATTGCTCTGCCTCGGCAGCCGTGCTCCAGATATCCAGAAGAGCCGCTACCTTGTTATCAAGGACGGTTTCCTTTTTAAGTCCTTCAAGCTGTTCCGTGAAGGAAGCAAGAGTGTCTTCACCAGCGCTCAACTCCGCCTGACGGATCATGGCTTTATGCAGCGGCGACGTTTCCTTTCCGGCGAGCGGTACATCTGTCGGGTCACCGGCGAGCCGAGCGAAGAGGGCAAAAAACAAAGGATCCTGCTCCCCCTGCTCCTCAAGAAGAGCAACTGTCAATTCGGCTTTATCAAACTGCTCATCAACCGTCTGACAAAAACTGTCCAGTTTCAGCCAGAAAGGATCCGCACTTCCGGCTTCACCGAGTGCTTCACCCTGTCGGCAACTCTGATCAAGCTTACCCGCCAGAAGACCTAATTCAGCAATCCGCTTTTTACGATCCGGTGTCAGGGCTCGCTCCTGTATGCGTCCGGCCAGGGAAAGCGCCTCTTCCGGCATTTCACCTTCCTGTAATTTTCGGAGCCTGATATCGAGAATGTTGTCAGCTATAGGGTCTGCCGGAAGGGCAGCGCTGGTTAGCAAAAGCCTCCGATATAAGTCGAGCATCTGCGGTGAGGCAGAAACCGGCTTTATGATATCAAGCAGCCGAGCGACACGTTTTACCGGTGTCCCCTGCCACATATCAGCCCCCAAACCGCCTTCCGCAGCCCCAAGCGTGCCGACAGATCCGGTATTAAGAGCATCAAGTTGCTCGACAACCAATGAGCCTTCCTTGCCCTTGGTATCGACAACTCTTGAAGCAGGCTTCTGTTGCCGGATAATCAATTTGGGCTGCTCGCCCCCTGATTGACCGGACGATCCTGCCCCGGGCTGTTCCGTCACCAGAGAAGGAACCAGGCTGCGAGGTTTGTCCTGCGATAGAGCCAGACCGCTTTGCAGGGCGCCGAATAAAAACACGGAACCTGCGACTATCAGCCGTTTGTTAGCGCGGAAACTGGTCATTTGGAATAACCCTCTCTACCGGAACGGTCGGGGCGGGAATATCCCAGGCAGACAGAAAAACGCCTCCGCCAACCACAATGGCGGCAATCAGAAAGAGAAGGAAAAACGAGAATTTTGACATCTTTCGTTACCGTACCCCTAAGAAATTAGCTAAAAACCTGGCATCTTCCAGCATTAGTCTTGCTATTTGATCTGCTAAGCTGCGATTATGTCATAAGTTTGGCTAAAACAACTAGCATGCCTTATAGATTTACATCAACCGCCTTACATACCATATGTAGGAGCGGTGACGAATTTGCGAAAAGTGAGACGATGAACAGTGAGCGTGGTGCAAGGTCCGATGAAAAGGAAAAATCCACTAACGGGAAACACAGTATAGGGCATAAATCCATCGTCCTTGTCGGCCTTATGGGGGCCGGAAAAAGTTCGGTCGGACGTCGGCTGGCCAATGTCCTCAACCTTCCTTTTCGCGATGCGGACACAGAAATCGAGCGTGCCTCCAATCTGACGATCCCCGAATTTTTTGAAATCCACGGCGAAGCGGCCTTCCGGGATGGAGAACGCAAAGTCATAGCGCGTCTTCTGGAAGGCCCGCAACACATCCTGGCAACCGGAGGCGGTGCCTATATGGATGAGCAAACCAGAACACTCATCTCTCAGAAAGGCTGCTCTGTCTGGCTGAAAGCGGATCTGGACACTCTTCTTAAACGCTGCCTCAAACGCAACACGCGCCCTCTTCTGCAACAGGGTGACCCACGCCAGATTCTCGATGACCTGATGCGGAAACGCTATCCGGTTTACGAACAGGCGGATATAACCGTTGAAAGCGCCGACGGCCCTCACGAGGTTGTCGTTTCAAGTATCATCAAAGCCCTGCAGGCCCATGCCGGGCACACAACCTCAGCAGCGATTTGCTAAAACAATGACAATAGCTTCTTCTCTTACCTCTTCCTCCAATGCCAGCGAAGAACGCGTAAGGGTCGCTCTTGATGACCGATCCTATGACATCGTCATTGGCGGCAACCTTCTTGAGCGTTGCGGCCCGTTGATTGCCGATGTCCTTCGCAAAAAAAGAGTTGCCATTGTTACGGACGAAACCGTTGCCTCTTTGCACCTGGAAACCTTGCAAAAGACTCTGTCTGAAAACGATATCGACCATGTCAGCATAACGTTGCCTGCCGGGGAAAAAACGAAAAGCTTCGGGCATTTTGAAAAACTCCTGAACGATCTGCTTGATGCCCGTCTTGGACGGGATGAAGCCCTGATTGCTTTTGGCGGTGGCGTTATTGGTGACTTGACGGGCTTTGCAGCCGCAACCTTGAGACGGGGTGTGGACTTTATCCAGATACCAACCACCCTGCTTTCCCAGGTCGACAGTTCCGTCGGTGGAAAAACCGGTATCAACAGCCGCCACGGTAAAAATCTGATCGGCGCTTTTTATCAGCCAAAACTCGTAATTGCGGATGTAACCCTGCTGGATAGCCTGCCTCGTAGAGATGTACTCGCCGGTTATGCCGAAGTTATCAAATACGGTCTGCTCGGTGATTTTTCCTTTTATGAGTGGCTGGAGGAACACGGCAAAGCAGTTGTGGACGGCGATATCCCGGCCCGGATACAGGCCGTTAAAACAAGCGTGCAGGCTAAGGCCCGCATTGTTGCACAAGATGAACGGGAAGGCGGGGTTCGCGCTTTGCTTAATCTTGGCCATACCTTCGGCCATGCTCTTGAGGCGGAAACAGGATACGGACCGGATATGGTTCATGGAGAAGGTGTCGCCGTCGGAATGCTGATGGCGATGGATCTGTCTGCGAAAATGGGGCTGATAACCGGCCAGGACTGCACCAGAATCAGGTCACATTATGCCGAAACCGGCCTGATGCACCAGTTACCCTCCATCTCTGGCGTCCAGTGGCATGCCGGTACATTACTGGATCATATGTATCAGGATAAGAAAGTGGATAAGGGGAAATTGACCTTCATCCTCATGAAAGCCATCGGCAAAGCTTTTACCACCCAGGATGTGGATGAAAAAAGCGTCCTGGAAATTCTGAACGCCTTTATCAACTCTTCAGCAGGGAGGTCGTAAGACCGGATCAATGGATCTTGAAACCATATTGTCCCTATCGGCAATTGTCCTTCTTCTTGTGTTATCCGGCTTTTTCTCCGGATCTGAAACAGCGCTCACCGGGGCCTCCCGTGCCCGCCTGCACCAGATGGAGCAGTCAGGAGACAAACGCGCATCGATCGTCAACCGGCTCAGGGCTCGACACACCAAGCTGATCAGCGCCATTCTACTTGGCAACAATCTGGTCAATATCCTGGCTTCTGCCCTGGCAACCAGTATGTTGATTTCCCTGTTTGGCGAAATCGGTGTGGCTTATGCCACGCTTATCATGACAGCACTGGTTCTTATTTTTGCGGAAGTCCTTCCCAAAACTTATGCGCTGCGCCGCCCGATCCGTGTCGCCCGCTTTGTGGCTCCTATTCTGCGTCCCGCCGTCTTTGTCCTCTCACCCTTTGTGCTGGGCGTGAACGCGGTGGTTGATGTTACCCTTCGCATGTTCGGCATCGGGCAGCAGGAAGAAGGATCTGATACGGCAACCGATGCAGCCCAAGATGAGCTCCGGGGCGCCATTGACCTGCATTCGGAAGATGCCGGTGTGATCATGCATGAGAAATACATGCTGGGCACCATCCTGGATATGGATGAAGTGGTGCTCAACGAGATTATGATCCACCGGAAGAATGTGGAAACCGTTGATGCCAGCAAACCTATTCAGGACATTATCAACC
The DNA here is from genome assembly GCA_002428885.1 of Alphaproteobacteria bacterium UBA6062. Classification (GTDB taxonomy): domain Bacteria; phylum Pseudomonadota; class Alphaproteobacteria; order Sneathiellales; family Sneathiellaceae; genus Sneathiella. The sequence goes on along the minus strand of DIYE01000143.1, from coordinate 4,668 downwards.
AGGTTCTGACAAGCCCGTACACACGGCTTCCCATGTGGCGAGATGATCCGGAAAATATTGTCAGTGTCATTCACGCAAAAGATCTGCTGCGAGCGGTCATACCGCTGCATGGTGACTATACGGACCTTAAGATCGAAGACATATCGTCTGAACCCTATTTCGTTCCGGAAACAACAACCCTTCGCAACCAGCTTAACGCCTTTCTGGAGCGACATGCCCATTTTGCTTTGGTCGTTGACGAATATGGCGCGCTGATGGGACTGGTCACGCTTGAGGATATTCTGGAAGAAATCGTTGGTGATATTTCCGATGAACATGACGTGGAGGTCCCGGGTGTTCAAATCCTTCAGGAAGGCAGGATCATCAGCCGCGGCGCCGTGACAATCCGGGATCTGAACCGCAAATGCAACTGGTCCCTTCCTGACGAGGAAGCCGCAACCATTGCCGGACTGGTTATCCATGAAGCAAAGATTATCCCTGAAGAAGGCCAGGCATTCACCTTCTATGGTTTCAAGTTTGAAATCCTAAAAAAGGAACGGAACCAGATTACAGAGTTGAGAATTACCAATTTGCAGATATAACAAACAGGTTCCAACCCTCGTTCCTGTCTGTTCCCGCAAACGGTTTCGCTCTTATGTTCCAAATCCTCTTCAATATCATTGCACCGGTCTTGATATGTGCCGGTCTGGGATTCTACTGGGCGAAATCAAATCGCGCTTTCCATATGGAAACCGTAACCGGCCTGGTTTCCAATATCGGCGCGCCGCTTCTCATATTTTCGACACTCGCCCAGTTGGAAATGAAACTGAGTGACTTTCTGGAATTCGGTCTCTATGCGCTCCTGTCCCTGATTGCCTTCCTTCCTATCTGTTTCGGGTTCCTGAAGCTCTTCAAACTGGACTATCGCGATTATCTGCCGGCGCTCATCTTTCCCAATTCAGGGAATATGGGATTACCTTTATGTTATTTTGCTTTTCAGGATGAAGGCCTGACCCTCGCCCTGGCCTTTTTCACCGTTTACGCTGTCGCGCAATTTACGCTGGGGGTCTGGCTGGCATCCGGCAGCACATCGATCAGTCAGCTTCTGAAAACCCCCCTTATATATTCCGTTGTCATCGCACTGGCTTTAAGAGCAACAGATACGCAATTACCCGACTGGATTCTCGATACAACAAAGCTTCTGGGCGGAATCACAATCCCCCTCATGCTCATGGCCCTAGGTGTCAGCCTGGCCAATCTGTCCGCCAGTCATATGAAAGAATCTGTTATTTTGTCAGTTGCCAGACTGGCGATCGGCTTTGCCGTCGGACTTTCGCTGGCAACTGTCTTTAACCTGGAAGGCGCAGCCCGAGGCGTTCTGATTCTGGAATGCACCATGCCTGTCGCCGTCTTTAACTACCTTTTTTCTCTACGCTATGGTCGTGCCGCCGGACAGGTTGCCGGGACGGTACTTATATCCACTCTTCTGTCTTTCCTGACGCTGCCTCTCCTTCTCCTGTTCCTCTTGAGCTGATTCAAGGACAGCATTACGATTAATATAATATTGCAAGATGGCACAGCGGATCCGTGATGTCCGGGAATGCTCTTCGCGAAGCGGATGAAAGTCCACCAAACTGCAAAATTTATGAAGGCTCATGCGTTTGCGGCGACAAATTTCCCGCATGGCGTCCCACTCTATTTTCTCCAGACGGATACTGGTCCGGTGTACTTCTCCGGTTTCAGGGTGCTGAATGTTGATATTGCCATTAATCAGGGATTGGCGTTTCTGATTGTCCATAGGGGCTCCAATACACTACATAATATGAAAACATATTATTTATGCTCTCATAAGTAGAATATAGAAGACGATGCAATCTCTTCAATAAAGGGGCAAAAAATTCTGACTATTTTTCGTCTGGAGCCTGAACATCCAAAGCCAAGGCGTGAATATCAGTTGTCAATTCGTCTGCGAGTTCTTTATAGATCATCCGCTGACGAACCACTCGTGACTGCCCTCTGAAGGCTTCCGCCACTATTCTAACCCGGAAATGACTTTCTCCCTGAGGACGGGCACCCGCGTGACCTGCATGTAGATGAGACTCATCCACAACGTCGAGTTCCGCAGGGGAAAAGGCGGTTTTGAGCTTGATTTCAATTCGGCTGGCTACTGTTGTCATGTTTCCCAAGTATAAAAAACGTTGCAACTCATACAAATACGAAATTTTATCATGGAATGAATGGCTTGTTCCACCTATCATATACGAGTATAGACATATTATTATTCAATTTATGAAAATAATCGTTGCGAGAAATGAAAATTAATTTTATCTTATATTAGTTTCATTTAATTTATAAACGGTACAATGTTAGAAACAATCACTGGATTTGCTGGAGAGCCAAATGACAGTCCACGCTAAGGTTAGAAAACATGTACAAGTCGTCTCGAAACCGGAAAAAACGGGAGAGGAAGCCCCTATTCGCCATATTGATATGCATGTCGGCAATCGTATCCGTGAGAGGCGCATCCTGCTTGGGTTTACCCAGCAACAGATGGCCAACCTGATTGGAGTTACCTACCAACAGGCCCACAAATACGAACGCGGCATCAACCGAATATCCGCCGGACGCCTGTACAGCATCGCTTCCGCCCTGAATGTTCCCATCAACTATTTCTTTGAAGGCCTTGATCCGACAGATACAACGGAAACATCTTCACGTCAGAGGATGTGTCTCGAAATGGCACGAAATTTCTCCCTGATCGAAAATGAACGCTACCAGGATGCATTAAGCCACCTGGCCCGCGCTTTGTCACAACCGGGTTCCGATTGATATCATTCCTTTAGCGGGCACTTCCGAGCGAGCTGTGCCCGCTATCATATGCATCCGGCCGCAACAAAGACCAGCCCCGCTTTTCAGGATGATACACTGAACACTTATCAGGCTGCTTCGGCTTGCCTCTTGGCTGTACTCGCCCCATAATACCGGTATGAGCAAGTATGATTTTAAACATGCCCTGTCAGATGACCGGCCAAACGTCCGCACCTGTGATCATGAGCATTGCAATGAGCCGGGAGAGTTTAGGGCACCTAAATCCCGGTTGATGGACCGGGGAACACCGGACGACTATAACTGGTTCTGCCTCGCTCATATCCGGGAATTCAACAAATCCTGGAATTTTTTTGACGGTATGTCGGACAATGAAATCCTGAAATACAAGGATGAAGATATTACCGGACACCGACCAACCTGGAAACTGGGCAGTCAGTCCGGAGGACCGAAGCCCGAGTTCCAATATGACGATCCTTTTGATTTCCGACGAGAAACCGGGCATGATCATACTTATAATGGTGAAAACACCCGACAGCGGTCTCAGGAAACGACAGGCATCGACGCTCAGGCGAGGGAAGCCTATGCAACTCTTAATCTGGAGCCTGGTTGCAGCCTGAAAGATCTCAAGCGGCGCCATAAGGAACTTGCCAAAAAATATCACCCTGATATCAGGGGGGGAGACAAACAGGCCGAAGAAATTCTAAAAAACATTAATCAGGCCTATACACACCTTCTTTCTTACGGTAACTCCTAGGGTCTGGACCTTAAGCCAGCCGTAAAGAATAAGTCCAATTTAAGATACGGATTAGTTATGACGCCATTAGAACTTGCCGGAAGTGCACCGGAAATTAATCTCCCGGATACCAAAGTTTCAGTCCGCGACGTTTTCAAAATCGACAGTGACCTTGAAGTACCGGCTTTCAGCCAGGCAAGTGATCTGGTGCCTGATCTGGATCCGACATATGTGTTTGACCATGACACAACCATGGCCATCCTTGCCGGTTTTGCTTATAACCGCCGTGTTATGGTTCAGGGCTATCACGGCACTGGTAAGTCTACCCATATCGAGCAGGTTGCCGCACGACTGAACTGGCCCTGTGTCCGTGTGAATCTGGACAGTCATATTTCCCGTATCGACCTGGTCGGTAAGGACGCAATTGTCCTTAGAGACGGAAAACAGGTAACGGAGTTTCGCGAAGGTATCCTGCCTTGGGCCCTTCAGTCGCCAACTGCCATCGTATTCGATGAATATGATGCCGGCCGGCCGGATGTCATGTTCGTTATTCAGCGTGTTCTCGAGGTTGAAGGTAAGTTGACCCTGCTGGACCAGAACCGGGTTATCCGCCCGCATGCCGCTTTCAGGATGTTTGCAACAACCAATACGATCGGCCTTGGTGACACCACCGGCCTGTATCATGGTACGCAGCAGCTAAACCAGGGCCAGATGGACCGCTGGAATATTGTTACAACCCTGAATTACCTGCCGGAAGATACGGAAATCGAAATCGTCCTGTCCAAGCTGCCAAGCTACGACACAGAGGACGGCCGGAAAACGGTTCAATCCATGATTGCCTGTGCGGATCTCAGCCGGTCCGGCTTTATTTCCGGTGACATTTCCACCGTTATGAGCCCCCGCTCCGTTATCACCTGGGCGGAAAATGCGGAAATCTTCGGCGATGTCGGATTCGCCTTCCGAGTTACCTTCCTGAATAAGTGTGACGAAATGGAACGCCCGATTGTTGCTGAATATTACCAGCGGAGCTTTGGCGAAGAGCTTCCGGAATCCGCTGCCAATATAGCGATCTCGTAACCGGTGTCCCTCTCCAAGAATAAAGAGGCCCCGGCGGAACTTTTTAAAAG
>DIYE01000028.1 GCA_002428885.1 Alphaproteobacteria bacterium UBA6062 | reverse complement strand
GCCGAGAATGCCGCTGATACCGGCGATGCGCCCGCCCGCCAGCAAAAGAGTAGCCGAGATACCCAGCACCAGGCCTCCCGCCAGCGAGAAAAGCGGCGTGAAATTTTCCATGTCAATGTCGATCATCAGATACTCCATTCGGGATCGTTGAGGAGAGGGTTTCCTTTGACGGAGAGCGCTTTGAAGGCATCAAAAGTGCTTAAAAAGACGCGCCCCTCCTGATGGTTTTTAAAGAAATCCGTTTGTTGAAGCCGGTCCATGACGGGGCCTTTTACTTCGGCGAGGTGTAATTCCGCTCCACCGGCGGCCAGCTCCTCCTGAATCATCTCCAGAGTATGTAGGGCACTGCCGTCAATGGTATTGATGGCGCTGCAGATCAGCAGCACATCGGTAATCTCCTGGCGGGTCGCGACTTCGCTCAGCAGGAAATTTTCAAGATAAGTCGCATTGGCGAAAAACAGACTTTCATCGATGCGGACGGCCAGCAGGTGCGGATAGGTTTTCACCTTGTGCCGATTGATGTTCCGGAAATGCTCTGTGTCGCCGACCTGGCCGACGATGGCGATATGGGGACGGCTGCTGCGCCAGAAATGAAGGGTCAGCGACATACCGATGCCAACCAACAGGCCACTTTCGATCCCGAGCAGCAGAACGGCAATAAAGGTAATACCTTCGGCGATGCCGTCCGCCCTGTCATAGGCGAGATTTTTCATAAAGCCCCTGACATTCACCAGATCAAGGATGGCGACAAGAATGATGGCCGCAAGGACGGTTTTCGGTACGAAATAGAAAAGCGGTGTGAAGAAGGCGAGGGTGAGGGCAATCAGCAGCGCCGTAATGATTGCGGCAGCCTGTGTATTGGCCCCTGCCGAGAAGTTGACGACGGACCGGCTGAAGCCGCCGCAGACCGGGCTGCCACCCGTAAAACCGGCTCCGAGATTGGCAAAGCCCAACCCCCAGGCCTCCTGGTTGACGTCAAGCTTCTGCCGCCGTTTGCTGGCCAGAACCTTGGCGATTGCCACACTCTCCACATAGCTGATCAGAGTGATCAGAAGGGCTGAAGGGGCCAGATCACTGATCAGATCCAAGTCGGTTTTGGGCAGGGAAAGGGAGGGAATGCCTTCCGGAATCAGGCCGATCACGGCGACACCTGATGTCTGATCCAAAGAAAAGCTCATGACGGTCACGGTCATTAGGATCAGGACCAGCAACGGGCCGGTTTTCGATAATCCCTGTGACAGAGGAGCCAGGGTCGGGACCAGGCGGATCAGTTTTTGCAGATATTTTCGGGCAGCATAAAGAAACAGAAGGCTGATCAGACCGATTAAAAGAGTAGTGCTGTTTATACGGTCCGGTAGGGCGATCAAGCCTTCCCCGGACAGAAGATCTGTAAACAGTAATTTGGTTTCAAAACCGGCGAAAGGCGTTAGCTGGCTGAAGGCAATCATCAGGGCGGCGGCGCTGGTGAAGCCGGACATAACGGGATGGCTCAGAAATTCCGTGAGGAAGCCCAGCTTCAGGATACCGATCAGTAAAAAACACAGACCGATCATCACAGATAAAACCAGAGCGGCGGAGATATAGTCGCCACTTCCCTGAGCGGCAATGGTGGACAGGGCATGGGCAACCATGAGAGAGGCGACAGCGACCGGACCAACCGCCAGCGTCCGGCTGCTGCCGAACAGAGCATAGAGAATAGGTGGCGCTATACTGGCATAAAGGCCGATCTCAGGCGGCAGGCCAGCGAGCGCCGAATAGGCCATCGCCTGGGGGATCAGGAGGATGGCGGTTATGATGCCGGCTGAGAGATCACCACTGAAAGTGCTTCCTGAATAGGTTCTGGCCCAACCCAGGATCGGAAGATAACGGGAAAGGGTACTGGTCACGCGTCTTCCTCTTTCTCGGCGCAGTATAGCTCGTAAAGGGTGGAAATAATGTTGCGGGCCTCTGTCCCTTCCAGTGAATAAAATATGCTTTGCCCGTCCCGGCGGGTTTTGACCAGGCCGTCTTTGCGTAGCAAGGCAAGCTGCTGGGATACGGAAGAGGGACGCATCTGTAGAATCTCGGCCAGGTCATTGACGGATCTTTCCCGGTCATTCATCTGACACAGCAACATGAGGCGCGTTTCGCTGGAAAGCGCCTTCATAAGGATGCTGGCTCGGGAGGCTGCCTTTTTCATATTTTTAATATTCATACTTGTATATCTACAGATATATAGATATATCGTCAATGGATATTCAGAGATCGTGATGGATCTGCAGAAGGCAGAAGAAAGGGGCGCTTATGAAACCTATCGTGACGGCATTTTTCCACGAGCCTACTTTTACCGTCAGTTATGTTGTGACAGACGGAAACAGCGGACACTGTTCCATTATTGACAGTGTGTTGGATTATGATCCCAAGTCCGGGCGTTCATCAACCGAAGCCGCAGATGAGATCATTGCCTTTATTCAAGAGCAAGGCTATGTGGTCGACTGGATCTTTGAGACACATGTTCACGCGGATCACCTGACGGCAGCCCCCTATCTGAAAGAGAAGCTGGGCGGAACCATCGGTATCGGCGCCAATGTGACAACGGTCCAGAAGGTCTTTACAGGTGTCTTCAATGCCGGACCGGGTATGGCTGTTGACGGAACCCAGTTCGATCATCTGCTGAAAGATAGAGACGTGCTGGAATGCGGGGATCTGAAGATTGAAACGCTTTACACGCCAGGACATACGCCGGCCTGTGTTTCCTATGTGATTGGAGATGCGGTCTTTGTCGGCGATACGATGTTTATGCCGGATTTCGGAACAGCTCGCTGCGATTTCCCGGGGGGAGATGCAGCGTCACTTTATGCGTCTATCCGGAAAATTCTGTCCATGCCGGACGAGACCCGCCTCTTTATGTGCCACGATTACGGTCCGGGTGGGCGGGGATATGCCTGGGAAACCACGGTCGGGGAACAGAAGGCACAGAATATTCACGTCAATGATGCCGTTTCACAAGACGCCTTCGTCAAAATGCGGAGTGCGCGGGACAAGGAGCTGGACATGCCGGTCCTGATCCTGCCCTCGGTGCAGGTCAATATGCGGGCCGGTCATTTCCCGGAACCGGAAGAGAATGGAGTTTCCTACCTTAAGATCCCACTGGATACTCTTTAGGGACAGGGCTCCAAGCAAGCGGTGCGCGAATATTTATTGGGTGCCAGCCTGATTGTTTTTGGCGGTGCGGGCGACGCGGATCAGATTGCCTGTTTCGGGTGAAACGACAAAGCAGGTAATTGATTTCCGTTCTAGCGTCTTGCAGACCTTGCGGGCATCTTTTTCCGCGAAACCGGTCATTTGCGCCCGATAAATCGCAGTCCCGTTTTGGGTGATCCGCTGAATGTTGTAGCGGCGACCTGTCATCAATCCGTCGGATAACCGGGTTGCTTTATTCAACTGAACCCTGGCTTTCTCCGCCCTCGAAAATGCACCAACTTGAATGCCCCATTTTCCGGTCGCGACAGCGGTAATCGTATTGACCGTGCCGGGGGTGTCAATATTGCTGCGGGCGACAACGTTACGCCGTTTCGAATGCGGTGTTCCGAGCGCAATGCTGAGGGGTCTCGCTTGCGGCGTTGGTATGATACTCGGGTGGATGGTTTCGACCTTGGCAAATCCCTGATCGAGCAGTTTTTTCATATGCCGGTCCCGGCTTTTGGCTGAACGGCCGCCAAACACCACGCCGATTAGCCGGTTGCTTCCCCGCTTGGCGGAGGCAACGAGGTTGAAGCCCGAGGCGCGAATATAACCGGTTTTAATACCGTCCGCGCCTTTATATTTACCCAGCAGATTATTGTGGTTCTTGTATGCCCGGCCCTTATAGTCAAATTTCTGCAGGGACAGATAATGATAATATTGCGGGAAGTCGTGGATCATCGCCGCCCCGAGGATTGCCATATCCCGGGCTGTACTGCGCTGCCGACGGTTTGGAAGACCGCTTGCATTCCTGAAAGATGTGCGGCGCATGCCAAGCTTCTTCGCTCTCTCCGTCATTTTGCGGGCAAAGGCGGCTTCTGTCGGGGCCATGGCTTCAGCAAGAACGGTCGCCGCGTCATTGGCTGACTTGGTGATCAGGCCGAACATCGCATCCCTGACGGTAATGCTGCCGCCCCGTTTTAGGCCCAGCTTGGTCGGTGTCTGACCTGCCGCCCTGGCAGAGACACGCAGTCTCTGGTTCAGTTTGAGTTTCCCTTTACTTAAAGCCTCAAAGGTCATGTAAAGGGTCATGATTTTCGTCAGCGAGGCCGGGTAGAGCCTTTTATCCGCATTTCGGGAATAGAGGATTTGGCCGGTTCGGCTGTCCATGACAACAGACGCGTAACGGGCATGACTTTCGGAAGGAGAGAGGAGAATAAGAGAGAAAAAGAGAGCGAAAACGGACAGTGCAACCTTGCTGATCATGTTTGACCCCCCGCCCTTTTTTTGACTTAATTCACTCATAAGGTCAAAAAAGCTACTTTTTGTGCGTTGTTCACCCAAAAGAAAACCTGTTTCCTGTTTTTGACCGACATTAAATTCAGCACACTATTGTCTGTTAATGTTGAGTGTAAAAAATGATGCGAATCATGTCCAATAAAATCGAAAAAAACATTTTGATTCAGGGTGAAACACTCATTTTTTAACTGAAAATCTAATGCGCAGATCCTCTCAATATTCGAAATTCTCTTATATAGTAAGAGGACAAGGTTAATAACAAGTAAGCAACAAGACGGACTTCAATAAAGAAAGGGCCTATGGCTTTGAAAAAACAAATCATGATCCTGGCCACCGCTATGCTGGCGACAGCCTGCACCGCTTCCGGACCTAGTGATAATCCGCTGGTGCGGCCATTTCAGTATTTTTCCTACTTGAACGGGGATGATATTCGTAAAGAATGCGCGGCAGGGCAGGATTCCCGATATCGAATGGTCTTTAACGCTCTCTATGAACAGCAGGTAAGAGCCTATGACATTCGTCAGGCCAGCGGTGCTAAGGAAGGCGTGCAGGATAGCCGTGTTTTCTCGCGTGGGGTCGGGGCATATTTTGATATCGGATGGGATGGCGTTGATTTCAAAAGCCAGCCTCATGCACAAGAGCCTCTAAGTTATGATGATCTGCTGGCCATTGACCGGGCGCTTATTAAGGCCGGGTTTGAGCAACCTGCAGAGAATGGCCTTAAACTTCATTCTGATGAATTTTACTGGATCGCAATGGTTTGCCGTGAAGGGGCGTTTAAATATTATGCCTGGACCAAGGAAAATGCGGATATTGAAAAACTCCCTCTGATGGAAGCTATGCTGCTGGGAGATACGACGGGCATTTCGGTTCCACCTGTCAAGGAGCCCATCATTCATGATCGGGGAGGTCGTGACCAGGTTGGCTTGGAAGGGGGAAGCTACTTTTCTCTGGAAGTCGGGGATAACGGGTTGAAGCTCTAACAGAGGCTGCGGGAGCTTTAAAGTGGGAGCTCTTGAAGCATTATTTTTCATTGAGAAATATATGCATCTAAATTTTTATTTAAAAATCAATTGGTTGTATATTTTTGTGCAATGCACAAAAAATATTGACAAAACAGGTTTTTCAAATATATAAATAGAGCATTGTTGCAGTGCAACATAACTTGAGATGCTATCTGAAAGGTTACCTGATGAGCAACACCACAACAAAAGCGAAATCTGCGACCAACGGTAAATCCGCTGCTGCAGACGTTACCAAAGATTTTGAAGTCCTGATGACTGCTAACCGCAAAACCCTTCAGGATGCTTTCATGTCCGGCACAGATGCCGCCGAGAAAGCCTTTAAGTCCGGCAGCGAAGCCTTCAAGACAAGCTATGAAAAGGCCGTTAAAGACAGTAAAGCACATGTCGAAAAAGCTGCCAAAACACTGAATGATGTTCCTTTCTACGACAGCGAAGGAACCGAGTCCCTTTTCAAAGCTGGCACAACGGCTGTTGAAAAAGGTGAAAAGATCAGCGCTGAGATCGTTGAGTTCAGCACTGGGCGCGTTAATGAGTATTTTTCTGCTACGCGTTCTTTAATCGAAGCTGATGATGTTCAGAAAGCAATGGAAGTGCAGTCCGAATATGCCCGCGCCTCCGTTGAATCCTATGTAAGCGAGTTTGGCAAGCTGAACACGATGTTCATCGATGCCACCAAATCCATCATGGAGCCGTTTGGCGCACAGTATGCAGCCAGCATGGATAAGTTTCTGAAGCGTGCGTAAGTCAGCCTGATCTGGAATAACATCTCAATAAAAGGCCCGGATTTTTCCGGGCCTTTTTTGCTGCCTGATTGTCAGGTCGTCTGCTTTTGTGAGAAAGGCAGCAGAAAAATCCCTAATCCCTCGGACAATTTATCATTTTTTTTGAATTTCCTGTTATGATCTCTAACTATGTAAGAAGGGGCAGTATGTGTTTGCCTGAAACAGGACTGTAAGATTGGAAATGCGGAAATCCGGCTCGTTAAGTGAAATGACAAGTGGCACTGATAAAAATAATGACGATGGCGATACCGGAACCGGTGTTGTCACCAAAACAAAACCGAAAACGAAAAAACCGTCCATGTGGCGGGTTTTGCTGCTGAATGATGATTATACACCTATGGAATTCGTTGTTTTTGTCTTGCAACGGTTTTTCGGTATGGATGAGCAGACAGCCGCACAGATCATGTTGCATGTCCATCATAAAGGCGTCGGGAATTGTGGGGTCTTTCCGTATGAAGTAGCGGAAACAAAGGTCGCACAGGTCATTGATTTTGCTCGTGAAAATCAACATCCTCTTCAATGTACAATGGAGAAAGAATAGTGCCGGGATTTTCAAATTCGCTCGAAGAAAGCTTGCATCGCGCGATGGCGCTGGCAACATCCAGACGCCATGAGTTCGCCATGCTGGAGCATTTGCTCTATTCCCTGACCGAAGATCAGGACGCCGCCGCTGTTATGCGGGCCTGCAACGTTGATCTTGATGTTTTAAGAAAAGAACTGGATCAGTTTATCACCGACGAACTGGATGATCTGGTGATGGACAGTTTTGTGGAAGCGAGACCCACCCTGTCATTCCAGAGGGTTGTACAGCGCGCCCTGATCAATGTGGAAAGCTCCGGACGAGAAGAGGTGACGGGTGCCAATGTTCTCGTTGCTATTTTCTCCGAACGGGAAAGTCATGCGGCTTATTTTCTGCAAAAGCAGGATATGACGCGGCTGGATGCCATCAGTTACATCAGTCACGGCGTGGCGAAAGCGCCTGGCCATGATGCCACCCGCGTTATCCGGGGTGTGGATAATTCCCAGAAGGAAGAGACAGCGGATGCGTCACTGGACGAGGAAGAAAGCATCAGCTCCACCGAGTCCCTGGATGCCTACTGCGTCAATCTCAACGAGAAAGCCTTTAACGGTAAGATTGATCCACTGATTGGCCGGGAACCGGAAGTCGAAAGAACCATTCAAATCCTGTGCCGTCGTTCCAAAAACAATCCACTCTATGTGGGCGATCCTGGCGTTGGTAAGACGGCCATTGCCGAAGGATTGGCCCGGCGTATCGTGGATGGAGACGTTCCGGAAGTCCTATTGCCGGCGGTGATCTACTCCCTTGATATGGGATCCTTACTGGCCGGAACCCGCTACCGCGGTGATTTCGAGGAACGTCTGAAAGCCGTGATGACGGAACTGGAAGGCATGGATAACGCGATCCTGTTTATCGACGAGATCCATACGATTATCGGTGCCGGTGCGACAAGTGGCGGTGCCATGGATGCCTCCAACCTGCTGAAACCAGCGCTGGCCAGCGGTTCTATCCGTTGCATCGGGTCTACAACCTATAAAGAATTCCGCAGTCATTTTGAGAAGGATCGGGCTCTGTTGCGCCGGTTCCAGAAAATCGATGTGCATGAGCCGAGCATTGAGGATAGTATCAAGATCCTGAAGGGTCTCAAGCCGTATTTCGAAGAATATCACCGGATCCGCTATACTGCGGACGCTCTTAAGTCGGCGGTTGAACTGTCGGCCCGCTATATCAATGACCGGAAGCTGCCGGATAAGGCAATTGATGTGATTGACGAGGTTGGCGCTGCCCAGATGCTGAGACCGGAAAGCCGCCGTAAGAAAACCGTCAGCGTCAAGGATGTAGAAGAGATCGTCGCCAAAATCGCCCGTATTCCGCAGAAATCCGTTTCCAAGGAGGATACGGAAAATCTGCGCAAACTGGATGTAGATCTTAAAAGGGTTGTCTTCGGTCAGGACGCGGCTATTGAAGCCCTGTCCAGTTCGATCAAGCTGGCCCGGGCCGGCCTGAGAGAGCCTGAAAAGCCGATCGGAAACTATCTGTTTTCCGGTCCGACCGGGGTTGGTAAGACTGAGGTTGCCCGTCAACTTGCGTCCATTATGGGCGTTGAACTGGTGCGGTTCGACATGTCCGAATATATGGAGCGCCATACGGTCAGTCGCCTGATCGGTGCACCTCCGGGTTATGTTGGATATGACCAGGGCGGTCTGCTGACGGACGCTATCGACCAACAACCCCATGCGGTTCTGTTGCTCGACGAAATTGAAAAAGCTCATCCGGATCTTTTCAATATCCTTTTGCAGGTGATGGATCACGGTAAGCTGACTGATCACAACGGCAAGCATGTGGATTTCCGCAATGTAGTTCTGATCATGACCACCAATGCTGGTGCCCAGGAAATGAGCAAGCAGGCAATCGGTTTCGGCAGTGGTGTCCGGGAAGGGGAGGATGAGGAAGCTATCAAGCGGCTCTTCACCCCTGAATTCAGGAACCGGCTGGATGCCGTTATTCCTTTTGCTCCTCTGCCGCCGGAAGTGGTCTCCCGTGTGGTCGAGAAATTTGTCCTGCAACTTGAAACTCAGCTTCAGGATCGCAATGTCACTCTATCGCTTACGGATGCTGCGGCTTCCTGGCTTGCCGAAAAAGGCTATGACATCCTGAACGGCGCCCGGCCGCTGGCTCGGGTAATCCAGGATCATATCAAGAAGCCGTTGTCGGAAGAGCTGTTGTTCGGCAAGCTGGCCAAAGGCGGCCACGTGAGTATCGGCTTCAAGAAAGGCGAACTGACCTTTTCTATTGAAAGTGCTGAAGAAGTGAGTCGCCGGGAAAAAGTGGATAAGAAAAAGCCTGGCGGTAACAAAGGCAGTAAGAAGAACAGCGAAAAAGTCTAGTCTGTTTTAAGAACGCATAAAAAAGGCGGGGACCTAAATCCCCGCCTTTTGCATTTTATTGTCTATTTTTGGCCGATGACGCGACGACCCTGATTGATACTTTTTAGATATTCAATGCCTTCATCGGCGATGGCGTAACCCACCATGTCCTCACTCTCTCCATCAATTTCATCCATATCAATCCAATGGGCATAGAGAGGGCGGGTTCTGTCAGTGATAATGCCGGACTTTAGCAGGGTCTTAACCAGAACACGGAAGATATTCGTGGATTCTTTCAGCGTATCTCGCCGATCATCGTCTGTGTAAACTTCGCGGCAAGCATCCCGCACCCACTCCCAGTCCAGTCCGAATTGTTGATAGATGACCTGCTTCTGACGAATATTGATAAGATTAAATAAAACAGTTTCAAAGCATTTAGCTGCCCAGTCTTCGACAATGTCATGTTCTTCACGGGAAAGTTTGGGAATGGTTTTATCGGCCCAGATCTTCCCGAATTTATGATGGAAAGCTTCATCCGTCATGACAAGCTGAGTCAGCCGTTTCAGGAGAGGGTCATTGGTTTTCGAATGGAAGTTGGCAAAAGCACCCATGGCGAGGCCTTCAATCAACATCTGCATTCCAACGAGCTTCTTATAAACCTCTTCTGCACCAACCAGCTCTTTCATTAAATCACCCAGAGCCTGGCCTACAGGGTAGGGACTTCCCCAACGGACCTGGATATAACGGCTAAAAGCCGTAACATGCCTGGCCTCTTCACGGGTCTGGTTGGTGGCATATTCCTGAGCACCCGGATCAAGAAGAATATGGCAAAGGCTGGCACTAAGAGAAAGGGCGCCCTGTTCACCATGCAAGATGCCGGACACACCCCAACGAACACTTTCGTTAGCTAGTTTGATAAGCTGTCCTTCATCCAGTTTATCGGCAACAGCGCTTTGTAGTTCGGGGATGGTTTCCTTTGGCATGATCATCTCATTTTCCATGTCAAAGGGTGTATTGAAATCGATGTAGGCCGCGTCGAGAGGATCCCAGAAGTGATCATGGGTTGAAGAGATGATCTTGTCGAATGCGTCTGTCCGTTTTCCATAACGATTTACATCCAGCATTGCTGGAAAGTCAGACGGCGCGACCGAGTTATAAATCTCATCCCGTGTAATATGGGTGCTCATGGGTGGCTTCCTCTCGCTAGACTCGATTTTTTAGAGTTTATTGTTCTTTACGTTTACGTAAACGTTAATAGTAGCATATACTATTTTACAGAAAAATGCAATAAACTCGTCTCTTCACTTGACGTAGGGAAAACGCGGAACAGACCGGAAATTCAGGATTTTTTAAAGGGAGAGTGCTTATTCAGATACTGGATTTCCGCCTCCATATCGAGGCTTTCCGCTTTTAGAAACTCGGCGACGGCATCCTGAAAACCGGCATCCTGCATCCAGTGAGCGGAGTGGGTTTTAACAGGTAGATAACCGCGCGCCAGTTTGTGAGGCCCTTGCGCACCGGCTTCGACCCGCTTTATGCCATGCTGAATGGCATAGTCGATGGCCCGGTAATAGCAGGTTTCGAAATGCAGAAAACGGTGATCTTCAATGCAGCCCCAGTAGCGCCCGTAAAGACAGTCACGGCTTTTAAAGTTGAGCGCACCGGCGATATATCTGCCAGCCCGTTTGACCATGAACAGAATAACATCCCCGCCCAAGGTCTCACTGATCTGATCAAAGAAGGGGCGTGTCAGGTATGGCGTTCCCCACTTCCGGTTTCCCGTATCCATATAAAAAGCATAGAAGGCGTCCCAATGTTCGGAACGGATTTTTGTTCCCTCAAGGGTTTCGAAACTTAGGTCTTCCTTGTTGGCTTCCCGACGCTCTTTGCGGATGGCCTTTCGTTTGCGCGATGAGAGTTGTTCCAGGAAGGCATCAAAGTCAGCATAACCCTTATTAACCCAGTGGAACTGTTCACCGGTTCGGATCAGGTATGCATTTTCCTGCAAAGTGGGTATATCGTCTTCGCGGATAAAAGTCGCGTGAACCGAGGACAAACCGAGTTTAACGGCAATCTGCCGGGCACCGTTCATTAGAAGAGCCTTCCGGGCTTGCTGGTCAGGGCCATCTGCCACCAGGAAACGGGGACCTGTCACAGGCGAGAAGGGGACGGACAGTTGTAATTTTGGATAATAGCGTCCTCCGGCCCGCTCATAGGCATGGGCCCAACTGTGATCAAAAACATATTCACCCTGGCTGTGCCCCTTCACATACATGGGGGCGACGCCTTCTACTTTTTCTCCTTGATTCAAGACCAGATGATACGGCATCCAGCCGGTTTCAGCGGATACGGAACCACTATCTTCCAGCGCCTTAAGAAAAGCGTGCCGGACAAAGGGGTGATCGTCCTCGAGGCAACTATCCCAGACATCCGCCTCCATTTGGGAGATCGACTGCAAGGTGGAAAGAGTATAGGATTCAGACATATGATCCTGAGAGGTTAGTCTTTATTGTCAGCTTACCGGATGTGGTCCAGCGGTAAATTCTCAAAGATAATATTATCAGCATGCCGACGTGCCTGTCCAAGCTCACTTTCTGAACTGACCGTCCAGGCGAGCAGATGCATATTCTGCTTGACGGCTCTTCGGACAGTCCAGCGATTGATATTCCTGACATCATAGCCAATATAGTGCGGCTTACTGAGATGATTGAGCAGCATATGGCGCATCATGAATTTTTTGTGAAGCGGCATTTTGCGGGGAATACGGTTTGCTGCCAATTGCCCTCGAACAACGTGAGGCGCATTTTCCCGGAACCATTTCAGGATCCGGGGATCAAAACTTTGTATGGAATAGGGACCATCATAACGTTTCAGAATATCCCAGACTTTTGCCGCCAGTAGATCGTTACCGAAAGGGCATTGTTTCAGTTCGATAACCAAGGGTACCTTTCCGGCAATGAAGGAAAGGACATCTTCGAAACGGGGAATGGTATCGCGTTGGCTATCCAGTGACAATGTCGCAAGTTCCTCTGCGGAAACCTCAGATACGCGCCGCTTATCTCCTGTCATGCGGACAAGAGTATCGTCATGAAAAACTACCGGAATATGATCAGCGGACAAATGTACATCAAATTCGATGGCCAGATC
The DNA here is from genome assembly GCA_002428885.1 of Alphaproteobacteria bacterium UBA6062. GTDB lineage: Bacteria > Pseudomonadota > Alphaproteobacteria > Sneathiellales > Sneathiellaceae > Sneathiella. Next base: position 964 of record DIYE01000028.1, on the reverse strand, counting down.
CGCTTCCAGCGCGAGGCGAAAAGCTGTCATGCTGTTTTCGGCCGCTGCAGGAGACTGGCCGTGCAGACCCCGATGTGCGATCGGTGTGCTGGACAGCCAGGCTGGTGCTGGCAGATCAGCTGATTTCGAAGATGGCATCGATTTCAACGGCAACATTCAGAGGAAGCGCATTTGTCCCGACTGCAAAACGGGCATGGCGACCTTTATCACCAAAAACTTCCACCATCAGGTCAGATGCGCCGTTGATCACGGTGGGTTGTTGTCCGAAACCGTCCACGCAATTAACGAAACCGCCGAGTTTGACGCACTGAACCACCCGGTCAAGGTCACCGCCGCAGGCCGCCTTTACCTGCGCCAGGATATTAAGGGCGCAGACGCGGGCGCAATCTGCGGCTTCCTCCACAGTGAAATCCTGTCCGACTTTTCCCTGATAGGTGATTTGACCGTCCACGAACGGAACCTGACCGGACACATAAACCAGATTTCCACTGACCGTATAGGGGATATAATTGGCCGCAGGCGCAGCAGCTTCGGGAAGGATAATACCCAGTTTTTCAAGAGTTGCGTCGATCTGACCCGCCATATTTTATACTCCCTGATGTGACATTCTCGGATCAACCGCCGGGACGACCACCGCCACCGTTCGTAATCCGGATCCCTACATTCTTCGTTTGCACATAATTTAGCAAGGCCTCTTGTCCTTTTTCACGGCCATAACCGGATCTTTTTGTGCCGCCAAACGGCGTTTCGATGCCACCGGCAAACCACTCATTGACAAAGACCTGTCCGGCAACCAACTGATCCGCGGCCCAATGGGCTGTCGCCAGATCTTTGGTGTAGAGACCGGCGCAGAGGCCATAATCCGTTCCATTGGCGAGCGCAATCGCCTCTTCCGGATCCTCATATGTGAGAACGGACAGGACCGGGCCGAACACTTCTTCCTGGGCAATGGTCATATCCGCCG
>DIYE01000011.1 GCA_002428885.1 Alphaproteobacteria bacterium UBA6062 | reverse complement strand
ACAATATCTCAAAGGCGAGCCGCTCCCGCGGGGAGAATTCGCGCGAACCAATTTCAGGGCGTTACCGGCTCTGTCTCTGCCGGTGATTGTCCTCGGCGGGATATATGGAGGTCTTGTTACCGTCACAGAAGCCGCCGCTTTGTCGGCCCTCGTTGCTATTTTGATCAGCGTCTTTTTCTATAAAGGCTGTGCCGCGAACGAGATCATTCCGACCATTGCAGAATCCATCAAGCGTGCGGGAACCATCGTCTTCATTATTATGATGGCACTGGCTTTTGGGCACTGGATCACCGGATCTGGTTTTACCCGCTCTCTCACCGAGATGGTCATCGAGAATGATATCTCAGGGTGGCAGTTCCTGTTACTCATCAATATCCTGATGATCTTCCTCGGGATGTTCCTTGAGAATTTCGCAGTTCTGCTCGTTGTTGTTCCGCTGGTCCTACCGCTTCTGGAGCCGCTTGGGATTGATCCCGTTCACTTCGCTGTGGTCGTCACGGTTAATCTCGAATTGGGATTGCTGACCCCACCGGTTGGTCTCAACCTGTTTGTTCTGCAATCCATTACCAACGCGCCGATCAAGGAGGTTATTCAGGGAACACTCCCCTTTATCACCCTGATGCTGATCTTCCTGATCCTCGTTACCTATATTCCAGAACTATCTCTCTGGTTACCTAACTTGGTTTACGGAAGCTAGTTAGAGTTAAAAGCAGGGGGCGGCGATCAGGAGAAACGCTTGATCGCCGCCGCCAGCATGGCTTTCAATTCAGTGCCCACCTGGCCTCCATCTCCCTGGATCCGACCATTAATCGTCGCCTTCATGGCATCGGAATGAGCCTTAATGATCTGCACATGATTGTCTGAGATGCCCGCGTTAGGGCCGGTAAAATCATAGAGACTGTCTCCGAATGTAGAGACCAGCGGATAGCCGAAAGTTCCTCCCTGCCCCTTCATTTCATGAGCGATCTCATTAATCTGCTTGTAGTTATTGAGACGCTTATCGGGAAAGTTCACACAGACCTCGACCAGCGCTGTCAAGCGATTAAGCGTTTCCTGAACCCAGTCAGGGTAATCTGAAATCACTTCCTGGAACTGGCTTTCCGTCACTTCCAACATTTCCGGAGTAAACACCACGGTTTCAGCATTTGCGCCAATCCCACCGGCTTTTTCAATCAAGCGATTGCGAATACGATAGAATTTGACCGTGATTGCGGGCTTGTCCATACGGCTTTCCTATTCGTAAATGATTTTGACTTCAGGGCTTTTGTCATGCAGCAATCGCTTTTCATCCCCCTGATAAGAAAGGGTCTGACGCCTGCGGTCCGGTCCGAAATACGTCGCTGTCTGAACATATTGCCTCTGAGAGGCAATAATCTGGGTTACCTTCTCAGCAACAGAATTAACGGAAAACGGCTTGGCCAGAACCTCGCTAACCCCGAGATCCCGGGCTTCTTCGACTTTTTGCTTGTCGCCAAAACCGGTGACCATCAGGAACGGAACGAAACGATTGATGCTTTCTTTGTGATGACGGACCCAGCGCAGCAACATCAGTCCGTCAATCGGTGCCATCTGCCAGTTTGACACGATAAAATCGATTTGCATCACGCCTGCTTTAACCGGGTTTTCCTTGACGAGTTTCATAAACTCAATCGCATCCTTGGCATCGTTAAATGTTTTAACATTGCCAACCCCCAGGCCAAGGAGCGTAGAACGTAGCAGCGACAACATATAAGTGTTGTCATCCACAACGATGATCGTAAATCCGGAGAGATCTAATTCTGACACAACAGCCGCTCTTTCCCCTCTTTAAGCCAGCTTCGCCAGCAGTTCAATAATCTTACGCTGTTCATCGTCGTTCAATGCGGCAAGCGTTTTTCGAGACACGGCACCCGCCTTCTCAACAAGACTATCAGTTAGCGTCTGCCCTTCATCTGTCAAGCGGAGCAGCATCCGACGACGGTCATTGTCATCGGCGCGGGTCTGGATCAACCCTCTGTCAATCAGCCGTCTAGTCACCCCCTGAATGGTCGCAGGATCCATCGCTGTCAGTCGTCCCAGATGGTTTTGAGAGAGTTCTTTTTCATCTTTCAATTTGGCGAGAGCTGCAAATTGAGTGGGTGTCAGTTGAACGTCTGAAAAATGGCTTTGGAAAATAGAGCTGGCTCTTTGATGCGCTTTTCTCAACAGATGACCAATCTGTTCTTCTACGCGGTATTCCGGATGCTGGTGTTGTTCCTGCAGGGTATTATCTTTCATAAAAACTGACTGTCCTGTCGCAATATACCGGCATTTCCACGCCGTCGGCTTCTGACCTCTGTGGTTATCGTACCACCGTAATAGCCTCGCGTCCCCGCTCAATCAACGATAACTGACCATTATCAAGGGAAATCCTTGTGATTGAGGCATTATCCGGCCTGAATAACAGGACTTTATCCGCCCCTTCAATATGGCCTACAACCGCATTAATCACCATGAAATGAGTAAACAGGACGGCATTTTCTGTTTGCTGCCGCAAATACTCGATAATCCCTGCCCGCCAATTCAGAAGAACATCTTCCTGACCTGCCCAATGTCCCGACATGACATCCGTAAGCCAGGCGCGCCTGTCGGAGAAAGCAATATGACGGGACGGGATTTCAGCAATATGAGGAACAATATCGGCCCGTTGTCCCCACCGTTTCTCAAGAGGATGTGCCGTTTCACGGGCCCGTTTAAGCGGACTGCTGAGAAGGCGCACCGGTTCATCCAGTTTAGAAAGGCTATCGGCGGCCTGCCGGGCCTGCTCCGCTCCCGTATCGCTCAAACCGGGATCCGGATCTTCGTCCCAGGAACTTGCGGCTTCTCCATGCCGAACCAGATAGAGTGTAACGCCCATGCCCTTATCTTACCTTTTGCTTTTTCTTTTCATTTTTTCTTACTTTAGCATCCCGGCCAGCGGGCGCAAAGGAGTCCTTTCCATTACCGGTTACTCAAATATGGCAAATCTCGAAAAAACTGCGACCTGCAATGGAAAGACCACCTGTTACAATTACCAACTGGTGATTTTCAATTTTTTTAAGAAAAAAACCGGCTAATTAGGTATTTCGAATTTCGATATATACGGTTAAGTAGAGTAAAACCGGTATTCAAGCCTGAAACTCGTAATTTTAGTGTTTCTGGTACTGAATTCGGCAAAGGACTATACTGAATAATTTACAGCATGGGCTCAGGCCCCCCAATTTAGAACGAGATTTACTTCTGTCATGAACCATGCACAGCTTAAGGCATTCCATGCCGTAGCCAAATATGGCGGAATAACGTCAGCTGCAAAATCTCTGGGAATTACACAACCCGCGGTTACTCTGCAAATCCAGGCCCTGGAAAAGAAATACAATACCCCCCTTTTCAATCGACAGGGGCATACAATTACGCTGACACAGGCGGGCCTGATGCTCCATAAACTCTCATCCCGTTATTTCATGTTGGAGGAAGAAGCACACCAGTTGCTCAATTCCATCATGCAGATGGAAGCCGGGAAATTGCGGATCGCCAGCGACATTCCCCATCGGATTTTTCCTCTGACAGCACAATTCAGGGAGCAATATACGGATGTGGAAATTTCTGTCTCTATCCTGAGTCCTATGGATATTACGGATCATATGACAGACCGGCTGGTGGATGTGGCTGTATCCGGCATACCCATTGCTCATGACAATCTCGAATGTCATGAGATCGGATCGGAGCCTCTGTCCGTCACTTTACCCGTTCGGCACTCTCTCAGCCAGCCGAAGCCGATAACGTTCGAAGATCTGAAGTCAGAAAAGATCCTGATTTATAAGGATAATCACGGGATATCCTCTCTTGACCAGAAAATTGTCTCCGCCGGCTCCTTTGTGCCCGAGCAGATTATCTATTTTGACAACCGGGATATGATTCAGGAGGCGGTCGCCCATGAGCTTGGGATAGCGTTTCTATCAAAGCATGAAATCGGGCATGATCGACGCCTCACCTCTATCTCAATAGAAGACTGTCCCTTATCAAGAAAAGAGTATCTGATTTTCCATGAAGAAAAACAGTCTGTTCCCGCCGTGTCGGCTTTTAGAAAACTGTTTTTATTGTAAAATCTAACAGGCGGCGGTTACCAGAACCGGAGCCTGACTTTTGGAAAGCTCTAGGCACATGCCTTCCTGAGCGACAAAAGCGCCCTCCCATTCTCTACGGGCATCGTGTGCGACTTTATCCATGAAAGCGTCATCATGGGAGGGGTCGTGGTGGAAAAGGGCGAGCTGTTTCACATTGCCTGCGCGGCAAAGCCTGACGCCTTCCTGCCAGGTAGAATGTCCCCAACCGACAAATTGCGGATATTCCTCTTCCGTATAGGTGCTGTCGTAAATCACCAGATCCGCACCTTCGATCAGACCGGCCACATTCTCATCGGTTCTTCCGATCACATGTTCCGTATCTGTGACATAACAGACCGCGATACCTTCAGCTTCAATCCGGTAGCCGGTACCACCGTCCGGATGGTTCAGCGGCGCGGTTTTCACCTCAATCCCGTCACCAAGAGAGAATGACTCCCCGGCATGGAAATCTCGAAAGCTGATATTGGCTGCCAGCTCAGCAAAGGGGACCGGGAAAGTCGGCTGACACATCTGAGAAGAAAGAACCTGATGAATGCCACAGGTATGAGCCAGATGGCCGGCATGGATTTCAATATTCACGTCATCCCGGTAGACCGGGGCGAAAAAAGGAAATCCGTTGATATGGTCCCAATGAGTGTGGGATTGAAGGAAAAGATAGTCCTTGAGACCGCGATTGAGCAGACAATTACCCAGCATACGAACGCCTGTACCGGCATCAAAAATGATCACACGGTCGTTGATCATCAATTCGACACAGGACGTATTGCCGCCGTATTTCATGTGGTCTGCTGAAGGCGTCGCAATCGAGCCTCGCACACCCCAGAATTTTATCTGAACACTCATGAAACGGTACCACTCCCACACTTTAATCGGGCCAGTATACTTGATTTGGTGACTCAAAACGATGATTACAAAATCCTAAATCACAATTTTGTGTTCACCATCACGCAGTAAAACTCCCGGTTTTCGTGGATTTCTGTTCTTTATTACCCTATCAGGCAGCTTCACGTGACAGAATGCGTTCAGTCAATCGGGCCCAGTAAGTCGCTCCCAAAGGCAGGATTTTATCATTAAAATCATAATTCGGATTATGAACATGATAGCTGTTTTCGCCGGTTCCATTACCAATCATAATATAGCAACCGGGCCGTTCCCGCAGCATCCAGGAGAAGTCTTCCGCTCCCATAACGGGGGTTACATTTGTCTCAACTGAGCTTTCGCCGACAAGTTCTCGGGCAGTGGCAACGGCTTCATCCGTTTCATCGGCAGTATTCACAGTCGGCGCATATCGACGATCATACGTGAATTCCGCCTTGGCTCCATGCGCATCACAAATCCCGCGCAGAACCTGTTCCATTCGTTGCTCAATCATGTTCTGGATATCTGGATCGAAGGCACGGGTTGTGCCGCGCATTATAACATCTTCAGGGATAACGTTGGTCGTATTTCCCCCGTGAATCTCTCCCACAGTGATAACAGCGGACTTCAACGGATCAGCATTCCGACTGACAATTTTCTGCCAGCCATTCACCACATCGCAGGCGATGGTAATTGGATCGATAGCCTGGTGCGGAAAAGCACCATGTCCACCAACACCAATGATCCGGGCTTCAAAGAAATCGGCTGATGCCATCATCGGTCCTTTGCGAACAGCGAACTGATCCGTCTCAAAACCCGGCATATTATGCATGCCATAAACACTGTCGACAGGGAATTTTTCAAACAAGCCATCATCGATCATGACCCGGCCGCCAGCCACATTTTCTTCGGCCGGCTGGAAAATAAAATGGACCGTTCCATCAAAACCCTGAGTTTCAGCAAGATACTTGGCTGCCCCCAGCAGCATCGTCGTATGTCCATCATGGCCGCAGCCATGCATTTTTCCATCAACGCGGGAGCGATGCTCAAAATCGTTGACTTCCTGCATATCCAACGCGTCCATATCAGCCCTGAGAGCGATTGCACGATTGCCGTTTCCGCATTTTAGAGTCCCGACAACGCCTGTCTTGGCAAGGCCTCGATGTATTTCAATACCAAAGCTCTCAAGCTTCTCGGCAACAAAGTCAGAGGTTTTATATTCTTCAAACGCTGTTTCAGGATACATGTGAAGCCGACGACGCCATTCGGTCATTTCTTCATGCATTTCCTGGATCTGTGGCAAGATTTTCATCGGTTACTCCCTTATCACCCGCTGCGCGCCGTTCAACGGGATATGTTCTATGATCAGAGGAACAGGCTAACCAAGGCCGCGGCTCCAAACAAGCCTAGAATCAATGCAGATGTGATATTCACCATATAGGTAAAGCGTGTACCAAACCGTTTCTGGAGCTCTGTTGACAGGAAAGCCAGGATAATCCACCACAAGGTGGAACCCAGAAAAACGCCACTGACCAGCAGTATGGCGGAGGTCGTATCTGACGTGCCGACGAACCCTATTCCGGCAAAAATGGCAATAAAAGACAGGATCGTCGCCGGATTCGTCATGGTCAAAAAGAAAGTGGCTATATACCCGTTCAGCAACGACG
>DIYE01000182.1 GCA_002428885.1 Alphaproteobacteria bacterium UBA6062 | reverse complement strand
CAGGCTTTCCACCAGATGATTGATGGGTAAATTCACGTCAATCATCGCCATATCGGCTCCTTTACCGGAACGCAGGGATGACAGGGCCATCTCGATATCATCCACCTGGCTTACCTTCGCCCCCCGGGACATGGCAATTTGACTGGCGGCTCCGATCTGTCCGTTTAACGATCCAATTATAAGCAAACGCATCTGCTTACTCTCCTACAACTTAATTATAGAACTGCACGCGTTCGTCCGGCGGCAGCAATGTATTGAGTACCATTTCAAGGCGGCGCGGATTTTCCTGACGACCGATTGAGGTCGCGCCGGCAATGTAGATACGGCTTGAAAGGACTTCTTCAGCAGAATTACGCTCAAGCTTGGAAGCAAGTGGACTGAAGAACATATTGGCCAGGACGGCCCCATAGAAAGTGGTCAGCAGGGCTACAGCCATGGCCGGACCGATTGTGCTCGGATCGTTCAGATTGCTGAGCATCTGAACCAATCCAACAAGGGTGCCGATCAGTCCCATGGCGGGAGCCACTTCTGCGGCCCGATGCAGAATGCCGGCGGATGAGGAGTGGCGAGCCATCATGCCACTGAGATCTGTTTGCAGAATACGGTTCACATCATCAGCGGGCAAACCGTCCACGACCAACTGCAGAGCTTTGCTCTGGAAGCTGTCGGGGGCCAGTTTTTGAATGTGGTTTTGAAGATGTAGAACACCTTTCCCGCGGCATTTCTCTGCCAGTTCCAGCATGTCATAAGCGATTTCATCGGATTTTCGATCGCTGCTGAACAGGGTCCGGGCAATCAGTTTCTGAGAGCGCAGGATTTCGGACAGGGAAAAGCTCATGGTTGTGACCAGGAATGTCCCGCCCAGAACAATCAGTACAGATGGCAGATTATAAAAAGCTGTCACAGATCCGCCAACGACAACGGCTGCCGTTACAACGGCAAAACTACCAAACAGTCCGAAAAGAGTTGCAAAATCGAGATTCATACTGGCTTCCTAGCGGCGATCCGACTTGATGATTTCCGTCATGGTTACGCCTAGCCTGTCTTCAACGACAACAACTTCCCCACGGGCAACCAATCGATTGTTGACATAAATATCAATGGCTTCACCGACCTTGCGATCCAGTTCGACAACGGCACCGCGGCCCAGCTTCAGCAACTGGCTGACCTGCATGCGGGACTTACCGAGAACAGCGGAGACATGAACCGGAATATCAAAGACTGCTTCCAGGTCAGCTGCTGTCCGGGAGATTTCAGAATCTTCGTTGACCGTTTCAGTTGCCTGTTGCTCTCCGCCCTCAGCGCCTTCTCCACCGGCTGCATCGGTGTCGGCATCCGCTTCTTCTGTTGCGTCTGCTGCGCCATCGGCAGTGAGCTCATCCAGCTCCAGATCTTCATTATCTGCCACGTTTTTTCTCCTATACTCTCCGGTTTAGACCGGATCTAAATCCTGATGTGTTTCCGTACCGCTACCGGAAGAGCGGATAAATCGGTCAACAATGTCATTTACTTTCTTTTGCGTGTCTTCCAGCTCACGTTCCACTCCGCCGTCAGCCCATTCAATACGGCAATCGCTATCTGTTTTGGTATCGTCCGGTAACAGGATCACATTTCCCTGGAAACCTGTTGACTGTGTGAGCCTGTCGATTTTTTCCGACAGGGCAGAACAGACAGGTTCGCTTGCCCGGACGACAATGCGCGGTTCGTCATGCAAGTCGGCAAGGCATTCTTCAACCATCTTGAGGACCTCTGCTTCCGGCTGGCGCGCGATCAGAGCAGGAGCCAACTTGTCGGCGATGGCAAAGGCGAGGCTGGCTGCCTCACATTTCAGGTTCCCAAGCTGGCCGTCATGTATTTGGCTCAATTGCTGCAGTTGTGCGTTCATGCTATCCAGGATCTGGGTAAGGGACGCTTCTATCCCTCCCATGGCTTGAGCCTGACCTTCAGCGAAACCTGCCTGACGGGCTTCGTCACAAAAAGCTGCTTTGTCCTCTTCCGAATAGACGAGAGGAGGGGCCGGCGGTTCTTCGTCCTTTTTCTTCAAAGGAACGGATGCGGCACCGAACTCGGTATCGAACAGGAATTTGGAATTGGCATTCATGTGCGAAAGATCCTAGTAAACCAGCTCATCGTCGCCGCCGCTATCGGCAAGCATGATTTCGCCCTTATCGGCGAGATCCTTGGCAACATTGACAATTTCCATCTGGGCTTCATCCACATCTTTCAGGCGAACCGGTCCCATGGCTTCCATATCCTCGCGCAGGATTTTCGCCGCCCGCTCAGACATATTCGTAAAGAACAGATCCCGCACCGCATCGGATGCACCCTTGAGACAGATACCCAGGCGATCCTTATCTGCACTTCTTAGAAGGGTTTGAACGCCAGCCGGATCCAGTTTCAGCAGATCCTCGAATGTGAACATCAGGGCCTTGATTTTTTCTGCACTGTCTCTGTTTCTCTCTTCCAAAGCGGCGATAAAGCGTCCTTCAGTATTGCGGTCGAAATTGTTGAAAATATCGGCCATGAGTTCGTGACTGTCGGCCTTGCTGGTTTTTGCCAGATTGCTCATGAATTCACTGCGCAGGGTATCCTCGATCTTGTCGAGAACCTCTTTTTGCACAGATTCCATCTGTAGCATTCTGTTGACGACTTCCAGTGAAAAATCTTCCGGCAGGGTCGCCAGAACTTTAGCGGCGTGATCCGGTGTAATTTTGCTCATCACCACAGCAACCGTCTGTGGATATTCATTTTTCAGGTAATTAGCCAGAACAGCTTCATTCACATTTGCCAGTTTATCCCACATGGTGCGACCGGCCGGACCGCGGATTTCCTCCATGATCCCTTCAACCTTATCGCTCGGCAGGGCTTTCAGAAGCAGGCGCTCCGTCGCTTCATAGTTACCGATCAGATTGCCGGTCGACGAGATACTGCCGGCGAATTCCATGAACAGGGCTTCCATGACCTCTGCCGGAACCGTTCCCAATGTGGACATGGCCTGGGAAACTTCCTTGATTTCCTCTTCATCCAGACGACCCCAGATGGCTGAAGAATGTTCTTCACCCAGGGCCAGCATCAGAACGGCGGCCTTATCGGGACCTGAGAGTTGTTTAAGATCGGTTACTGCCATGTTACGCGTCCTGAATTAGTTATCCTGATAGAGCCAGCTTCTGACGATAGCGACCGCTTCGTCCGGATGTTTATCGATGATCTCACCAACCTTTTTGAGGGCGGATGTTTTGACCTGGCCTTCCACTTTTGCCATGTCGATCATTTCATCCAGTTCGGTCAGGGTTTCTGATTGAATAGGCGTTTCTCCGTCCGGTCCCATGATAGCGCCGCCGCCTTCGCCGCCGGCGGCTATCGCGCCGCCCGGCAAGGCTGCCGTGGCACCGGGAACGGCACCGGCCAGGGCACCCATGCCGCCATCCGCGCCAATCAGGGCATCGGCACTGCTGTCAATGTTAAGGGCACGATTGAGGAGGGGACGTACGACCAGAAGCAAAGCCAGGACGGCGACGATGGCAAGAACCGCCATTTCACCCATCTTGAAAAGATCAGCCTTGTTAAGGCCCATGAAGATTTCCTCTTCGGCGGGATCCCCGGCGATTGCTTCTTCAGCAATCTGGACGAAGGGCATATTGACAACTTCAACGATGTCACCCCGCTCCTCACTAAAGCCAATAGCTGATTTGACCAGAGTTGCAATCTGTTCGATCGCGGCGTTATCAAGGGGCTCGTATGTGGTTTTTCCTTCTGCATCGACCGCTGCCCGTCCGTTGACCAGAACGGCAACGGTCAGGCGTTGGATAAGACCGGCTTCCCGTACTTCCGTGGTGACGGTTTTGGAAATTTCGTAATTGACGGTTTCTTCTGTGCGGTTAGCCGCATTCTGGCTGGAGTTTCCGCCAGCATCGGCACCCTGTGCTTCCGGCAGGTTGTTGGCGACCGTCACTGTGCCGTCTTGTCCGTTTGAGCCTTCATTGGAAGAACTGGATTCTTCGACTGTCTGCGTAGAACGAACGACCTGACCATCGGGATTATAGGTTTCTGACTGGACGGTCTTTTGATCGAAATCCATAAGGGCGCTGACCTCAGCCCGCACATTCCCTTTACCGAGGGATTTTTCAAGAAGCGACTCGATTTGTTCTTTTAAGCGGTTTTCATGGGTAATTCGCAGATAATCGGTTTTGCTGCCGATGCCTTTACCGGTGTTCTCTTCCCCATCGCCGCGTGCGAGGAGGTTACCCCGATCATCGACAACGGAAATACGAGTGGGATCCAGCGTCGGAACTGCAGCGGCGACCAGATATTGAATGGCCGAAACCTGGTCTTCCGTCAGGCGACCTTGCAGTTTGAGGGCAATGGAAGCCGTTGCTTCCCGTTTTTCACGGCTGAAGACTTCCCGCTTGGGTAAAACAAGATGAACCCGTGCAGAAGAAACATTTTTGAGGGCCCGGATGGTCCTGGCAAGTTCTCCTTCAAGGGCACGGATCAGATTAACATTTTGTACAAAGCTGGTGGTGCCAAAGGTGTCGGAACTGTCAAAGATCTCATATCCTACGGAGCCACCGTTGGGAACGCCGTCCTGAGCCATCTGTAATCTGGCTTTCGAAACCTGGTCGGACGGAACCATAATATTGCGTCCGTTGTTTTTTAGCTCATAAGGGATATTCAGGGCTTCAAGCTTGGTGACGACTGCACCGGAATCTTCAGGCTCCAGATTGCCGTAGAGCAGGGAAAAGTCGGAGCTGCTTATCCTTGTCGCCATAAACATAATGAGGGCGATCAAACCAATTGCGACAGAACCTAAGATAGCAAGCCTGACTGTTCCGAGGCTTTGAAGAAGTTGGTTAAGACCGTTCACACAGGCACCTATAAGCAAAAAAAACGGGTTGGACTGCAATCCTTCTGTGAACTGAATTTAGTGTGACTTGATAAACAGAACGTTAACAACCGGCAATAATTGCCGGGTAAGCGGAAAAAATTGCCTATTTAGGTAAGTCTTTGAATTAGAAAAATAAAATACAACAAAAAAACCCGATGAAAACTCACCGGGTTCGTTAAGATTTTCGGATTGAAAAAGAGACTATCTCGTCCATTAGTCTCCGTTTGAAGGAAAGCCGGGCGGTCTATATTGCTGCAACCGCGTGGTGCGCAGGCCGGGCAGCCCATGCTTATCGATTGCCTTCTGCCAGGAGAGAAATTCTTCAACCGACAGTTTATAACGATTACAGGCATCATCAAGACTGATCAGACCGCCACGAACCGCAGCAACGACTTCCGCCTTGCGGCGAATAACCCATCGCTTGGTATTTTTGGGCGGCAGATCCTCGATTGTCATGGGTTTTCCATCCAATCCAATAATCTGGCTGATTTTTATGTCAGTATGGGACTGCATTCTGGCGCTACCTTGCTCCAACTCAACTCGTCTTCTGAGGGACAATGTATCGGCGCTGATTTAACAAACCGCTAAAGAGATTGGTTAATTTTGTATTTCGTGATCAAATAGCCGTTCATGATCACGAAATACAAATTAAATCAATATGTTAGGTGTTATCGCTTAATTCGGATAAGTTCTTCAAGCATCTCGTCAGCCGTTGTAATAATTTTACTGGCGGCTGAATAAGAGCGCTGAGTTACGATCATACGGGTGAATTCTTCGGCAATATCAACCGTGGAAGCCTCCGTCGCCGAGGAGATGATCCGGCCTGCGCCGCCCAGAGTTGCCTCTCGCAGGGTGAATGTTCCGGATTCCGGAGATTCATCGTAAGAATTACCGTCTTTATTCGTCATTTCATTGGGATTCGGGAAGGTTGCAACCGGGATCCTGTAGATATGGCGGGAGGTACCGTTGTCAAACTTGGCGATCACATTACCTTCTTCGTCAATAAAGACGGAGTTAAAGGCACCGAACAATGCACCATTGACTTCTGAGGATACCAACTCATGCGGGCCGTCAAAGCTTGTGAAGCCATCGGATTCATCATCTGAACCAAAGTCTAGGTTGACAACTTGCGGTGAGTCAATACCGAGGGCCGCGGCCCAGGGAATGCTGATAGTATTGGTCTGGGTTGTGGCACCGGAAGATAAATCAAGCGTACCGTCCGTGTTAAAATTAACGGTTTCGGTTGACAGAACATCCTGAGTACCATCAGCATCTGTATCTGCCGTTATTTCAAGGGTCCATTCATTCGGTGCGGCAGCGGTACTTGTTTTCAGGAAGTTAAATGTAACTGAATGAGCAGCACCGACACTGTCATAGATCTGGAAAGATCGAACGAAATGCGGAGGCGTGGTGCCGTTGGCCATATTGCCGGCGACATAACCCGCACCAAAGGATGTCTGGGATTTCTGAAGATTGATCTTCAGTCCGATATTGGATGTCGCTTCCGCATTACCGGTCAAGCCTGAAACGTTAACCGGCTGCAGCGCGGAAAGATCTGACTGGTTGGTCGGAATATTGCCGGAAGCATCGATTTCCCAACCCTGCAGATAGTAACCTTGTGCGTTCCTCAGGCGACCCTCATCGTCCGGCTCGAAAGTCCCGGCCCGGGTGAACAGATAGTTACCGCCGGACTGTGTCGGATCGGAAAGCGTATGAACCACGAAGAAACCATTACCGGCAATGGCCATATTGGTGCTGTTTGAGGAGGCGGTTACCAGTCCTTGTTTGTCGACCTGAGCCGTCGGATGGACGATCACGCCGCCGGGTGTATAGGTTGTTGCTGTGGCACTTTCGGTGACCAGCGTGGAGAACACGGCCTTGGTGCCTTTATAGCCAACCGTATTTGCATTGGAGATGTTGTCGGAAATCATCCCCATGGCGCTGGATTGGGCTGCCAGTCCGGACACGCCGGAAAACATTGCTGCTGTAAGACTCATTTTGTTACTCCTTTATAATACCGGTCGCCTGCCTGAAGCGAAATAAATTGAACGGATTGCCTGCTGATCATGAGGCATCTCCCGTTGGATCTGTGACTTCTACGGAAATGATATTAGCCAGCCCGATGGGCAAATCATTGACCATAAGAACAGGAACGCCATTGACGGTCTCTGCGCTTGTTGCGACACCTTTAAAGTTAAAGGCTACCTCAACATCACTGCCGCCATCTGTCTTGGCTTCTGCAGCAAGGAAATAAGTTCCTTCAGGAGCTGCACCGCCACCGTTGATCGTGCCGTCCCAGGTGAAGCTGTGCTCACCTTTCGCAACACCGTCATTATCATTGATCGTGTATACTTTGTTGCCAGAGGCGTCATAGACGGAATAGACCACTTCGTCAGCCGCAGCTCCGAATTCCATATTCCAGGTGGCTTCGCCATCTTTGAGACCCGCAATGTTCAGATTTGATCCGATCGTTTTACCGAGGTAGTTGATCAGAATCGTTGCCTCGTTATTCTGCTGGCCAATGGATTGTAGATTGATCAGGGCTTCCAAATTCTGGTTGGACGCAATGGACTGTTCCACCTGGGTAAAGGATACCAGCTGATTGGTGAACTCTGTCGAATCCGTAGGGCTTAGCGGATCCTGGTTCTGAAGCTGTGTCGTGAGCAGTGTCAGAAAGTCATCGAAGTTATCCGCAAGTTTTACAGCGGCCTGTCCGGCCTTCGAATTGTCATTGTAGTATTTGGCGTTTGCCTCATCGATATTCATCGAATTTACTCCTGTTTCCCTGTTTAGACGGCGATATCAAGACCGCCCTCTGATGCGGAAGAAGAGAGGTAAGCCGGATCAATATCGGCCAGTACCTCGTCACCGGATGTTTCTGTTTCCTTATCGGAAGCGCTGTCACCTGAAGCCTTCTGGAAGTCTCCTTCTTCCTGACCGTGCTGGCTCAGGCTGAAGTTCAGGCTGTCGTCACCGGTTTCAAAGCCGGCATCCTGCAAGGCTTTTTCCAGCGTTTTTGAATCTTGTTGAAGCAGATCCAGGCTTTCCTGATTATCTGCCGCGATCACAGCGAGGATACGACCGTCATGACCAAGCTCCAGCTTGATATCGACTCTCCCAAGCTCTGCAGGGTTTAGTTGGATTTTTATTTTGTCAGCGCCTTCTCGCACGGCTGCTGTGATTTGCTTTGAAACCTGCTCAGCCGGGCTTCCTGCCTGCGCAGAGGCTTTCGTACTGTTTGCTGCCTGGCTGTTGCTACTGCTGGAACTGGCTTCTACGCCCGGAACAGAAGCTCCCTGCAAAGAAGAGTTTCCGGAAACAGACGGATCGGTCGCGGCTTGCTGTATAATAGGTGCCGGAGAGCCCGTCGGTGATTGCAGACTTATGGGGGTTTCCGCCTGTTGAGCAGCCTGCGTTACCATATCAATTGCGGTTGCTGTCCCCGCTGAAGCCTGAGTTGAGGCGGTGCTGGCTGCCATCGCTGTTGCCGAACTGACAAGAGATCCAGTATTGCCGTTTGTAGCGGCAGATGCTTTCTGAACCAGGGTTATTTTGCCTTTGGACATGTTCAGCATTTCGCCGATCTTTGTGGAAAGGGCATCCTTTTCAGATAGTTTGGCCATTTCCTCGGCTCTCAGGGTTTCCAGTGTTGTTGGCTGGGCGCTTTGTTTAATCGCGTCCGCTTCAACCGTTTTTACAGATACGGTTTCCGGTTTGGTGGTTGCTGATGCGGAGTGCTGGTTCACAACCTGTGGGTTTTCCGGACCAACCTTGCCGATTTGCTCTTTTCTCGCGGTATTGCCGGCGACCGCTGTCGTTTGTGAGGCCTGTTGTGTGACAGCTGTTTCCGCTGTTTTGCTCGTCGCAGCCTGAGCTGTTTGTGCTGGCATTATATTTGATGTTTGTTGAGTTGCCGCGGATGTCTGGGCCGCTGTTTCCGGCTTCACGCCAAAATCTGGCGACGTTACCTGAGTCGTTCCCGCCTTAACATCCTTTGCAACATTATTGGCTGAAGCTGACTGTATATTGTCGGCCGTGTTGCCGCCTTTTTCCGTGCTGTCCGAGAAAGTCACATTTGTTTTGGTATCGGCTACTACAGATGCTTCCTGAGCAGCAACAGTCGATCCGGCTTCAGACGGGACATCTTTATCGTCCGTTTCCGCCGTATGATCATCATCCGTTGTATCAGCGTCATCCGCTCGCAGATCATCATCTTTGCTGTAATCATCATCACGACTGTCCGCCGCGGTTTCGCGCACGGGATCAGGTGCTTCTTCCTGCTCTGTCAGAATACGGGCGAAATCTTCGGTTTTCTCCGACATATATGTTGGGTCCCAGGCGAAGGGATTGGTATCGCTTTTATTGATCTGTGATACGTCCATCGTGTGTGCTCTTTTCTGTTGCCTGCCGCTTCACGCGGTAACTCGCCCCTATCAAAGCAAAAGCCGGGCCAGTTTTTAGGAATGCTTAAAAAAATAAGCAAAACCAATACATTGCGATGGGAAGAGCTTTAATGCGAAGACCTGATTCCATGCTTGAAAAAGGCAATTTATTCCGGTTGATCTTGCTAAAAATGCCGAGCTCGGCAGAAGCTTCCCCCTGCTGTATGAGGGGTGTTTTTTGGAAGGTCATTTACAATTGGTTTTTAGACTGGAGAGTGGTTGGCATCACCTTTGCATATATAGAGGCAGATTAAATGAATGTAATGCGGATCCGGATGAGATGCACAGATGTTGATTGCAATAATATATTTAAAAATCAATGGATTAGCGGATATTTTCAATAAGATGCTATCTCGGAAATATCTGCCCGTCGGTCGTTTTTTGCCTGTTCGTGGTTCGGTTTTTCCGAGTGCGCGACCCGTGTTGAGCTGAAGGGGATAGTGAAATGAGCTTGAATTCAATCATGAATGCCGGAGTGAGCGGCATGCTCGCCCATCAGCAGGCACTGACAGTCACATCCAACAATATCGCTAACGTTCAGACGATTGGGTATGCTCGTAAGGTTGTTGATTACAGTGCTGTTGTTCTCGATGGAACCGGCGCAGGGGTTAACATTGATGACATCCGGCGGATCACGGATCAGTTTGTTACCCGTGAGTTGAGATTATCCACGGCCAGCACTGAACAGTATAAAGCCATGTCGGAGATCTATTCGAAGCTTCAGGCTTTGATGGGGGATCCAGCCGCTAATACATCTCTGACCGGTAAAATTGACAGCATTCATACATCTTTCTCGGCCCTTACAACAGATCCTTCTCTTTCCGTTTCCAGAACGGCAGCCCTAACGGAGTTGCAGAATTTCGGTATTGAGACCGATCGTCTTCAGGGACAGATCCAAAGTTTGCGTAAAGAAGCCGATTCCAAGATTGCCAGTGAAATCGAGACCGTTAACAAGGCGATTCTCAGAATCTATGACCTGAACCATGAGATTATTTCCGCAACGATCAGCGAGCAGCCGACGGGTGAACTGGAAGATCAGCGGGATCAGGCTATTGATGAAATCTCAAAAATTGTCGACGTTAAAACCTATCCGCAAGGAGATGGTTCGCTGGCCATCGTTACCAATGCGGGGCAGCAGCTTCTCGATTTCCAGCCTCGTCAGCTGGTTTACTCACCGGCTGCAAGTGTTTCGTCTGAAACGGTCTTCTCACAAATCAGCCTCAATATCTATGATCCGGTTAACAAAACGCTGGAACCGAATGGTTTGCCGTTGGATCCGGAACTGACAGGTGGTTCTCTGCGCGGTCTGCTGGATATGCGAAATGTGGAATTGCCGTCCCTTTACAATCAGATCGGTACTTTGGCAGCTGCGACGGCCGAGCAGTTTAATGCGGTTCACAATGATAATATCGCAGTGCCGCCACCTGCATCGCTCACCGGGAAAAATTCGGGGCTCGCCGGAGCGGAAGCACACGGTTTTACCGGACAGGCTACATTTTACAGCTTCGATGCCAATAATGAGATCGTCAATTCCTATACGGTTGATTTCGACGCCGTCGGTACAGCGACATTGAATGATGTTATTGCCGAGGTAAATGGGGCATTGGGAGCAGGAACGCTTTCCTTGACCAACGGTGTGATGGCAATGAACGCACCCGCGGGCTCGACGGGCGTTGGTATTGCGCAGGACGCGACCACGCCTTCGGACCGGGCAGGACGGGGATTCTCTCATTTCTTCGGGATGAATGATCTTATAGAAGCCACTGTTGAGACGAATTTTGAAACCGGATTGGCCGGTGGTAATCCTCACAGCTTTACAGGCACGACCGACTTTGCTTTCCGGGGACCGAACGGAGAGGTTGCGTCGACTTTTAGTGTGGACTTTGGCGCCATCGGCGGCACGATGACAGATGTGATCAACGCCATTAATACGGGCCTCGGAACTGCCGGTACAGCCAGCCTTAATGCCAATGGTGCTATCGAAATAACCGGTGCAAGCGGATATGAAGGCTATCAGACGCTAGTGGTCAATGATACAACGAACAGGGCAGGTACCGGATTGTCCTTTGCCAACATGTTTGGTGTCGGTCAGCGCTTTCCTGGTGATCAGGGCATTGATTTCGCTGTTCGCTCCGATATTCTGGCGTCTCCCATGACTCTTGCTCTGGCGGATGTGGATGCAACTGGTACACCGGCTTTGACGCTGTCCGATAACCGGGGTGCCCTCGCTTTTCAAAATCTGTCAAGCGAGACGGCCAACTTTGCCACCGTTGGTGGTCTTCCCGGATCCAATGTGACGCTTTCCGAATATGCATCCCAGGTTCTGGCAAAAGCAGGCCTGGATGCTGCGCGGGCCGAGAGTCTGCAGTCGGACAGGGCCGCTTTGACAGGCGTTCTGGAAAATAAGAAGCAGGAAATTTCCGGCGTCAATATGGACGAGGAACTGGCAAATCTGATTGTTTATCAGAATGCCTACAATGCGGCGGCCAGGGTCATTACGACGGCTCGGGATATGTATGACATCCTTCTTAATATCGCTTAATTCATTCGCAGGAGATTAGACAATGACACGCGTTTCAACTTTCCAGCAAAGCCGTATCCTGATGAATGATATGCTGCAGAACCAGCAGGCGGCGAATAAGGCTCAACGCCAGGTCTCTACCGGCCATGTTGCCGAGTTTTATAAAGATATTTATCAGGATACCGCCAGTTTGACGGGTGCCAAATCCCTGCTGTCCAGGCTGGAACAACATAAAGAAAATAATGGGACTATTCAGTCCACCCTCTTTACCTATGATCAGGCTCTTGGAGGCATGGAGAAGGCGGCAACCGATATTAAGGAATCCGTTATGAAAGCGATCAACTCCTCCACCAGTCTCGGCTTTGAGGCTGCCATTGAAGGTGCTTTTGATGCTGCTCTCAATTTTCTGAACAGTCAGAACAGTGAAGGCTATCTGTTCAGCGGCTCAAAAAAAGATACACCTCCGGTTAATATCACTCAGATGAGCGACCTGTTGACGGCGGCGGAGCCACCAACCGATATCTTCGAAAATAATGATCTGAAAAAGACAGCTCAGCTTGATGAAAACCGATCCATTGAGATGGGTATTCTTGCGGATGATATCGGGCTTGAAATTATGACGGCAATTCAGCGGATTGCCCTTTGGCAAAACGGAACTGTTCCGGCTACCGCGCCGGTTCCTGCCGGACCGGCTGGACCAATTTCGACACCGCTTAGTGCTTCCGATCAGGCTTTTCTGACAGGTGAAATCGCTAATCTTGAGGATATGTTTAAAAACCTGAGTGAAGCCCGAGGCGTTAACGGCCTTAATCTGAAAACCGTTGAGGCGACTGTGACAACTCTGGATGTTCAGATTGATCAGACAGAAGTCTTTATCAGTAATATCGAAGATGTAGATGCAGCCGAGGCGATCACGAATCTGAACCAGAAAAACTTTGCGCTGGAGGCTTCTTATAACGTTCTCAGTCAGGTCAACCGCCTCAGTCTTCTGAATTTCCTGAGGTAAAGGCTTAAAAACTACGCTACACTGTGATCCTGATAGCATCGGGATGCAGAAAACTTGCATCCTGCGGATTGCTGCCTATAGTGCGCGCCATGAATTCATTAGGTTTTGATACTGCACCGGAGGAGACCCGCGTTGTCGTCGCCATGTCAGGCGGTGTTGACAGCTCGGTTACGGCTGCGCTTCTCAAGGATCAAGGTTATGACGTGGTGGGGATCACGTTGCAGCTTTATGATCATGGTGTTGCTGTGCAGAAAAAAGGCGCCTGTTGTGCCGGGCAGGATATTCATGATGCCCGCCGGGTAGCCGATGCCATTGGTATCCCCCATTATGTGCTGGATTATGAAAGCCGTTTTCAGGACAGTGTCATGGATGAGTTCGCCGACAGTTACCTGCGCGGTGAAACACCGGTTCCCTGCGTGCGTTGCAATCAAACCGTTAAGTTTCGCGATCTTCTGGAGACCTCCCGGGATCTGGGAGCCGTTGCGCTGGCGACGGGGCATTATATCCGCCGGGAAGGAGGGCTTGAGAAAGCGCGTCTCTATCGCGGTAAAAATGCCGTCAAAGATCAGAGCTATTTCCTTTTTGCCACAACACAGGAGCAAGCGGATTACCTGCGTTTTCCGCTTGGTCACCTGACCAAAGAAGAAACCCGGGAACTTGCCGAGAAATATAATCTGGCTGTGGCGGCAAAGCCGGAAAGCCAGGATATCTGCTTTGTTCCTAACGGTAATTACGCCAGTGTTATTGAGCGTATCCGGCCAGGAGCGGGGCAGGAAGGCGACATAGTTGATCTTTCCGGCAATGTTCTTGGGCGTCATTCCGGTATCATCAATTATACAATTGGTCAGCGGCGCGGCTTGGGTATCGCGACTGGATCACCGATCTATGTCATCCGACTGGATCCGGTGCAGAATCGAGTGATTGTCGGACCGCCGGATGCTTTGCTGGTTGCCGGTATTTCATTGCGTGAAATGAACTGGATTGGGGATGAGCCCCTTTCCGATACGGGAACCGAGGTAATGGTGAAAGTTCGCTCTACCCAGGAACCGATGAAGGCAGAGATTTTCGGGGCGCAGGATGGCTGGGCTGAAGTACGGCTTGCGGATCCGGAACCGGGCGTTTCTCCGGGACAGGCCTGTGTTATGTATGACGGGGACCGGCTGCTGGGCGGTGGCTGGATT
>DIYE01000308.1 GCA_002428885.1 Alphaproteobacteria bacterium UBA6062 | reverse complement strand
TTATCTGTTTTTTTTGAGCCGTTCCGCCAGAACGTTTCCAAGACTATCAGCCAGCGCCGCCGTATTGTCTTCCAGCAACCTGATGACACAACGCCTGTCGCAATCAGGCGGAGCCATCAGTGCGCCAGGCAGAGGCAAATCGAAACGCGCAAGTACATCTCCATTAATGACCTGAAGCATCCTGCCGGCAATCTCCATATCAATGCGGGTACCCTGAGTTTCCAGGACCATATTGGCGAGAATCTTGACCAGAGCCACATACTGCACCCGTCCGTCGTCACGCGTCTTAATCTGGGAGAGCAGAGCCGCATCGGACGTTGAGGACACATAATTACTGTCCGTCAGTGCCTGATAGCCGGCTTTTTCAAGATGCTCCGAGATTCGATTAATCATACTGGCATAAAGCTTGGAAGCAATTTCACTTCCCTCACTCTGGTCAGCTTTGATGATCAGGACTGTCCTGTCGGCGGCCTGCACATTCGTCACCAGGCAGCCGTTCACCAGCCCCACCGCCATTGCGCAGAAAATAATAAGATATCTATACCTGTACAAAAAACCGAACCTTTATCTTTATGTCTGGCTTCAGGATTGCTTTCTCGCCAGTTTCTTTAAACGGCGTGGGTCCGCCTGCTGATGCACGGCTTTCTGTGCAAGCCTACCTGCCAGCCAGTCTTCATATCCTGTCCTGCCCAGTTTCCGAAGTCTGCCGGTATTCCCGAATCCCCTTTCCCCGGTCAGGCGGGCTTTAACCTCTTTGGCGATGTCAAGCTTTGTATCTTGCTGTTTGGACATCCTCTTTCCTCAACTTCCTGTTTGATATCCTGCTTTTATATCCCTGTTTGCGCCAATAAGCATAACTTTTAGGCACTTTTTCCCTCAATAATCTAGAAGAGTGCAATTTTGGGCCGTATACTTCCTGCCTGAAACACTCGGTTTGACCGAGTTCACTTGACCAGTCGGTCAGGTTTTGTATTAGTGTCGTTTTGGGGAAGATTTCCGGCTGACGTAAACAGCCGATACAGGGAGATTAATTGCAATGATGAAGCGTCTAAAAATTGCAGCAATGGCCGTGGCGGCCGTCGCTGTCTCCGGCATTGCTCATGCCGAAGATTTTAAACCGGCCATTGTCTTTGACATGGGCGGCAAGTTTGACAAGTCTTTTAATGAAGCCGCTTATAACGGTGCGGAAGAATTCAAAAAGAAATCCGGCATCGACTATATGGAATTTGAAGTCACCCAGGTTTCCCAGCGGGAACAGGGTGTCAAACGGATGGCCCGCAAAGGCGCCTCCATCGTCGTTGCGATGGGCTTTGCCCAGGCTGACGCTGTGAAGAAAGCGGCCAAAGCCAATCCGGATACAAAATTCACCATCGTTGACATGGTTGTTGATCTACCAAACGTGCAGTCCATTGTCTTTAAGGAACATGAAGGATCTTTCCTCGTAGGTATGGCCGCTGCCATGACCAGTAAGACAGGTAAGGTCGGCTTTGTGGGCGGTATGGATATTCCGCTGATCCGCAAATTTGCCCTCGGTTATGAAGAAGGCGCCAAATATGCCAACCCAAGTGCCGAGGTTTTCCAGAATATGACCGGAACAACGCCGGCTGCCTGGAACGATCCGACCAAAGGCGGCGAGCTTGCCAAAAGTCAGTTTGACCGCGGTGCAGACGTTGTTTATGCGGCGGCAGGCGGAACCGGTATTGGCGTTTATCAGGCTGCCAAAGATGCCGGTAAATTTGCCATTGGCGTTGACAGCAACCAGAACTACCTGCATCCGGGCACCATGTTGACCTCCATGACAAAACGAGTTGATGTGGCTGTTCGCGAAGCCTTTGAATCAGCCAAGAACGGTACCTGGAAAGCAGGCATCAAGGTGCTTGGCCTAAAAGAAGGTGGTGTCGGCTATGCGATTGACGAGCATAATAAGGGTGTTCTGGACAAAGACATCATAGCCAAGCTGGAACAGGCTCGTGCCGACATTATTGCCGGTAAAATCAAAGTTACCGACTATATGTCCAAGTAACAGAGTCCAAGCATGACAACTGCTAACACGGCGCTTGAGTTGCGCCGCGTCAACAAGTGGTTTGGCCCGGTCCACGCGAACAGGGATATTTCCCTGTCCGTGGGCCGCGGAACCATCCATGGCATTATTGGCGAGAACGGCGCTGGTAAATCGACGCTCATGAGTATCGTCTACGGTTTTTATCAGGCGGATGACGGTGAGATTTTTGTGGGTGGCGTGCCCTGCAAAATCGACAATCCGCAGGCGTCAATCGCCGCCGGTATCGGCATGGTGCATCAGCATTTCATGCTGGTGGACACGTTTACTGTTCTGGAAAATGTTATTCTGGGTGTCGAAGGCGGCTCGCGCCTTGCCGGCGGGATGGACCAGGCCCGGGAAGAGCTGGAACGGCTCGAAGAAGAATATACCCTTGATGTTGATGTGGACGCCCTGGTCGGGGATCTGCCGGTCGGCCTGCGTCAGCGTGTTGAAATTCTTAAAGCTCTCTATCGCGGCGCCGAAATCCTTATTCTCGACGAGCCCACCGGAGTGCTGACACCGCAGGAAGCGGACCATCTTTTCCGCATCCTCAATACCTTACGGGATCAGGGTAAGACCGTTATTCTGATCACACACAAACTTCGTGAAATCATGGCGATCACCGATCAGGTATCGGTGATGCGAAGAGGTGAAATGGTTGCTCATGTGGCAACTGAAGAGACCAACCGTGAGCAACTGGCCGAACTGATGGTGGGCCGATCCGTTCTGTTGCATGTAGAGAAGGAAAAAGCCGAGCCGGGTGATATCCTGATGGAAATGCAGGGTGTCAATTATCAGGACAGTGACGCAGTTCTCCGCCTCAAAGACATTAATCTCACCCTGAAAGCCGGAGAGATTCTGGGGATTGCCGGTGTTTCCGGGAATGGCCAGTCAGAACTTCTGGAAATCCTGGGCGGTATGATCAAACCGAGTGCCGGCAGTATTACTTATAAAGGGGATGAACTGGTAGGCAGTTCCCACTATTCAGCACGCGGCCTTCGTAAAATTGGTCTAGGGCATGTGCCGGAAGATCGACATAAAGCCGGTCTTATCCTATCCTTCAGCGCAAATGAAAATACCATTCTCGGCTATCATGACCTGGACATGTTCAACAAGGGGACAACCCTGAACAGGGATCAGATGGTACAGACCTGCGAAGACTATATCGAAAAATTCGATGTAAGGCCGCCCAATCCTAACCTGAAAGCGAACGGCTTCTCCGGCGGAAATCAGCAAAAACTGGTCCTCGCCCGGGAAATGGAGCAGGATCCGGATGTGCTGCTGGTCGGCCAGCCGACCCGCGGTGTGGATATCGGCGCCATCGAATTTATCCATAAACAGCTTATCAAGATGCGGGATGCCGGAAAGGCCATCCTGGTTGTCTCCGTTGAGATTGATGAAGTCATGTCTCTTGCGGATCGGATTGCCGTAATGTTTGATGGCGCCATCGTCGGCGAGCTGGATGCTGCCGATGCAACAGAACAGAAGCTCGGCCTGATGATGGCTGGTGTGACAGAAGAGGCGGCCTCTGATGCTGCGCTTGTGCAAGAGGCGACAAACTGATGGCGGAAGCAAAAGCAAAATTCGGCGCACCGGCTAAAGTACCGGCCTGGGTCAATCTGGGTCTGATCCCCTTTATAAACCTTCTCGCAGCCTTTTTTATCTCAGGCCTGGTCATTCTGATCATCGGCGATAACCCTCTAAAAGCACTGGAAGTTCTGATTTATGGGGCTTTCGGTTATCCGGAAGCTATCGGTTATACGCTTTACTACACGACCAACTTTATTTTTACGGGCCTTGCGGTCGCCATCGCCTTTCATTGCGGCCTCTTCAATATCGGCGCGGAAGGTCAGGCTTTTATCAGTGGTCTCGGGGTTGGCCTAGCTGCTCTATACCTGGATTTCCTGCCTTTCTGGATGGTTATTCCAATTGCCATTCTCGCCGCCGCACTTTTTGGTGCCATATGGGCTTACGTTCCTGGCTATTTGCAAGCCAAACGGGGCAGCCATGTCGTCATCACCACCATCATGTTTAACTTTATCGCCTTTTCCATCATGAATTACACGCTGGTGGAAATCCTGATTTCAAAAGAGGCTGGCGGTTCTCCGGAAACCAGGGAGTTTGCAGAAAATACCTGGTTGGCTCTCGCTCCTGACTTTACGGGAATGGCGGATTCTCCTCTGAACTTCAGCTTTATCATTGCGTTGGCCCTGAGTGTAGCCTTCTACTATTTTGTCTGGCATACCCGTTGGGGATACGAAATCCGCGTCGTCGGCCAGAATGAAACGGCTGCCAAATATGCCGGTATTTCTCCGGCGCGGAATATCATTTTAGCCATGACCATCTCAGGTGCCCTGGCGGGATTTGTTGCCGTTAATGAACTCCTGGGGGTTCATCATAAAGTTATCATGGAGTTTACCGGCGGATTTGGTTTCGTCGGGATTGCCGTTGCCCTGATGGGCCGTAATCACCCTGTTGGTATCTTTATGGCGGCCCTGCTCTTCGGGGCCATCTACCAGGGTGGTACGGAACTGGCTTTTGAAATGCAATCCATCAACAAGGAAATGGTCATTGTGATCCAGGGCCTGATCATCCTGTTCTCAGGCGCCCTTGAACATATGTTCCGCCCGAAAATCGAGAGCTTTTTCCGCCGCGCAGCAACAGCTAAAGCAGTGGAGGCCTGATCATGGAAACATTTGAATTGACCGTTCTACTGCTGGACGCCACCTTCCGGGTGGCCACGCCGCTGGTTCTGGTGGCCCTGGCCGGTCTGTTTTCCGAACGGGCCGGCGTTGTGGATATCGGCCTTGAAGGAAAAATGCTGGGCGCCGCTTTTGCCGCCGCCGCCGCTGCAACAACATTCGGCTCGGCCTGGGTTGGTTTATGTGCCGGTATTATGACATCGCTGGCGCTGTCATCCCTGCATGCTTATGCCTGTGTGACCCACAAGGGAAACCAGGTCGTCTCCGGTATGGCGATTAATATTGTCGTCGCCGGACTGACACCCACACTGGGGTTTGCCTGGTTTAAACTTGGGGGGCGAACTCCGGCCCTGAACGGTGATGCACGGTTCAGCAGCATTACCCTGCCTTTTGCTGAAGCCGTTCGGGATATCCCGATCATCGGCTATATCTATGCGGAGCTGATTTCAGGCCACAATATCATCGTTTATATCGCCGCCGCCGCCGTACCGATTGTTGCTTATGTGCTTTATCGCACCCGATTTGGACTGCGGGTTCGTGCGGTGGGCGAAAATCCCCATGCCGTCGATACGGCCGGTATCTCGGTCAATACCCTTCGGTATCAGGCACTGGCGGTGACCGGTTTTCTGTGCGGCATTGCAGGGACCTATCTCTCGACGGCTCACGGTGCCGGTTTTATCCGAGACATGACTGCCGGCAAAGGATATCTGGCACTGGCGGCGCTGATCTTCGGAAAATGGAAGCCGGTACCCACATTATTTGCCTGCCTGCTTTTTGCTTTTACAGACGCTTTGCAGGCGCGACTTCAGGGTGTGGACCTGCCGATTGTCGGGGTGATCCCTGTTCAGTTTATTCAGGCACTGCCCTATATACTCACTGTTCTGTTGCTTGCCGGTTTTGTCGGAAAAGCAAATCCGCCCAAGGCAATTGGTGAACCTTATATCAAGGAAAGATAATGGCATTAGATCCATTTGTTGCGGCTGACTTTGTCAGGAATGCAGCACCGGGCTTTACCCCCCGTGTCGGTCTCGTTCTGGGGTCCGGTCTTGGCGGGCTGGCCGATAAAATAGACGTTGTTTCAAGTATCGACTTCACGGATATCCCGGAGTTCCCCCAGTCCACGGTGGAAGGTCATGCCGGGCGGCTGGTGTTGGGGCGTCTCGGCGGTATGCCGGTTGTCTGCATGCAAGGCCGGATTCATCTATATGAAGGGATTGATCCACAGGACTTGGCCGTCCCTGTCCGGGTTCTGAAGCTGTTGGGCATAGAAATCCTGATTGTCACCAATGCAGCCGGAAGTTTCCATGAAGATGTGGGACCGGGCCGGTTGATGCTGCTCAGCGATCACATCAATTTGACGAGCCGAAACCCGCTGGTCGGTGAAAATGACGAAAGATTTGGACCGCGCTTTTTCTCCATGGAAGAGGCCTATGATCCAATCTTGCGGGAGCATTTCAAGGCTGTCGCGAAGGAACTCGAGATTGACCTGGCAGAAGGCGTCTACCTGCATTATCTCGGTCCAAATTTCGAAACTCCGGCGGAGATCCGTGCTTTTAAAACACTGGGAGCCGATGCCGTCGGAATGTCCACAACGCCTGAGGTCCTGGTGGCGCGTCATTGCGGATTGCGGGTCGCAGCGATTTCCAACATCACCAATCTGGTGGCGGGCCTGAGCAAGACCAAACTCAGTCACGAACAAACCCTTGAATGCGCTCAACTGGCAGCGGAAGATCTCGAAAAGCTGATGATTATCTTTCTGGAAACCCTGAAGCGCGAACTCCTGAAATCCCATATCCGGGAGGATGCCAATGGCAACAATCAGTAAGCTGGAGCCTAAAACCCAGCATCATGAAAGAAATCCGGGCTTGCCTTATAATCCGGATGCCGTCGAGGATATCCACGTCAATTTAAGTGCGGTGGAACGGCGGGCCAGCACCCTCGGTGGACGCCGGACCGTCAAGAAACAGCATCAGGCAGCCTGGCTGCTTAAAGCCGTCTCTTGCATCGATCTGACAACACTAAGCGGTGATGATACAGCCGGTCGGGTCAAACGCCTCTGCGCAAAAGCCCGTCAGCCGGTTCGTCCGGACCTTCTGGATAGCATGGGGATGGCAGATCGGAAACTGACAACAGGCGCCGTCTGTGTCTATCACACCATGGTTGAAACAGCGGTGGACGCTCTGAGCGGAACGGATATTCCTGTCGCAGCGGTTTCCACCGGCTTTCCGGCCGGTCTCAGCCCGTTTGATTTACGGATCAAAGAAATTAAGGCCTCTGTTGCCGCAGGCGCCAAGGAAATCGATATTGTTATCACCCGGGGTCATGTCCTGACCGGCAACTGGAAAGCCCTTTATGACGAGGTAAAAGCCTTCCGGGAAGCTTGCGGAGACGCCCATCTGAAAGCCATTTTGGGAACCGGTGAGCTTGTTACCCTCCGGAATGTGGCGAAAGCCAGTATGATTGCCATGATGGCCGGCGCTGACTTCATCAAAACCTCCACCGGCAAGGAAAGTATCAATGCCACATTGCCGGTAAGCCTGGTCATGATCCGTGCCATCCGCGCTTATGAGGAAATGACCGGTTTCAAGATCGGCTATAAGCCTGCGGGCGGAATCAGTGCCGCCAAGGATATTCTGGGCTATCAGATCATGATGAAAGAAGAACTGGGTCATGACTGGCTGCAACCGAACCTCTTCCGGATTGGCGCCTCCAGCCTGCTGGGAGATATTGAACGGCAACTCGAACATCATGTCACCGGCCGTTACTCCGCCGATTTCCGCCATCCGATGGCCTGAGGATACCGCTATGAGCATTGCAGAAATTTTTGACAGCATGGAATATGGTCCCGCTCCGGAAAGCGATGAAAACGCCCGGGCCTGGCTGGATCAGCATAAAGGCCGTTTTGACCTTTTCATTGATGGAAACTGGGTCGCCCCCAAAACAAAAAAATACTTCCCCTCAATCAATCCAGCCAACGGCAAACCGCTTGGTGAGATAGCCAAAGCCGGTAAGGATGATATTGAAGCCGCTGCCGCTGCCGCCCGTAAAGCCCAGAAGAAATGGGAAAAACTGGGTGGTCATAGCCGTGCCCGACATCTCTATGCCCTCGCCCGGATCATCCAGCGCAATTCCCGCCTGCTGGCGGTTCTGGAAAGCCTGGATAACGGCAAACCGGTTCGGGAGACCCGGGATATCGATATCCCACTGGTTGCCCGGCATTTCTATCATCATGCCGGCTGGGCCCAACTTCAGGATAGCCAGTTTCCAAATCACGAACCCATGGGGGTGATCGGCCAGATTATCCCGTGGAATTTTCCGCTGCTGATGCTGGCCTGGAAAATCGCCCCGGCCATTGCCGCCGGTAATACCGTTATCCTGAAACCTGCTGAATTTACGTCTCTGACCGCCCTTTGCTTTGCAGAACTGTGCAAGCAGGCTGGGCTGCCCGATGGTGTCGTGAATATCGTGACGGGAGACGGCAGTAGCGGGGAACTGATCGTTGGCCATCCTGATATCAATAAAATCGCCTTTACAGGCTCTACTGATGTCGGACGGAAAATCAGGGAAGCAACGGCCGGATCCGGCAAGCATCTGACGCTAGAGCTTGGTGGTAAATCGCCGTTTATCGTCTTTGAGGATGCCGATATAGACAGCGCCGTTGAAGGGGTTGTGGACGCCATCTGGTTCAACCAGGGTCAGGTTTGCTGTGCCGGTTCGCGCCTGCTGGTCCAGGAAGGCATTGCCGATAAAATGATTGCCAAGTTGCGGGCCCGCATGGAAAAACTCCGGCTCGGCGATCCACTTGATAAATGCATTGATATGGGTGCCATCGTTGCCCCGGTGCAGTTGCAAACCATTGAGGCCCTGGTCAAAAAAGGACAGGAAGAAGGCGCCGAGATGTGGCAACCGAGCTGGTCAGCACCCAAGGATGGCTGTTTCTATCCGCCTACCCTGTTCACCAACGTCACCCCTGCCGCAACCATTGCCCAGGAAGAGATCTTTGGTCCTGTGGTTGTCACCATGACGTTCCGGACACCGGATGAAGCGGTCAAGATTGCCAACAACACCCGGTATGGTCTCGCCGCTTCCGTCTGGAGTGAAAATATCAACCTCGCCCTGGATGTTGCGCCCAAGCTGGATTGTGGTGTGGTCTGGATTAATTCCACCAATCAGTTTGACGCGGCCTGCGGGTTTGGCGGCAACCGGGAATCCGGTTATGGCCGTGAAGGCGGGATGGAAGGCATGCAGGAAGTTCTGCAGCCAAAGTTTATAAGGACCCTTCCTTCTTATAAACCGGCCGGGCAACATAAGAAATCCGGGGACAGTGCCTTGTCCCCCATCGCCTCCATTGACCGGACAGCGAAGATGTATATCGGCGGCAAGCAGGCAAGGCCGGACAGCGGATACAGCCTTCCGGTTCATTCCGCGAAAGGTGATGTTATCGGTGAGGTTGGGCATGGAAACCGCAAGGATATCCGCAATGCCGTTGAAGCGGCCCGCAAAGCCACCGGCTGGACAACGACATCCGCTCATAACCGGGCTCAGGTTCTTTATTACCTGGCCGAAAACCTGGATATCCGGGCACAGGAATTTGCAGATCGCATCAGCCTTCAAACCGTTGTTTCAGCCAAAAAGGCAACCGAAGAAGTAGAGGCGGCTGTTCAGCGCCTCTTCACTTATGGCGCCTGGGCCGACAAATATGAAAGCCGGGTGCATAACCCGCCTATGCGCGGTGTTACCCTTGCCATGAAAGAAGCCATCGGCACCGTTGGTATCATCTGCCCCGATGAAAATCCGCTGCTCGGCATGATTTCACTCGCGGCTCCAGCCATCGCCATGGGCAACCGGGTTATTCTGATCCCGTCCGAAAGGCATCCGTTAAGCGCTACCGATTTTTATCAGGTTCTTGAAACATCCGATGTTCCGGGCGGCGTTCTGAATATCGTAACGGGCCTTCGCGGTGAACTGACAAAACCGCTGGCCGAGCACGATGATGTGAAATCCGTTTGGTATATGGGGGATGAAGAAGGTTCTGCTCTCGTTGAGAAATCTTCTATCGGCAATATGAAACGCACCTGGACCAGCCACGGCAAAAAACGCGACTGGTTCAATGGAGAACAAGCCGAAGGGGAAGAGTTCCTCCATCAGGCTACCCAGATTAAGAATATTTGGATCCCTTACGGCGAATAGAGATCTGTTATGACGGCTGACTTTTTCCCACAAGAGATCATCCGCAAGAAGCGGGACGGACAGGTTCTCAGCAAAGCGGAAATCGAATTTATGGTCCGGGGGATCACCGATAACTCAGTGACCGAGGGGCAGATTGCTGCCTTTGCCATGGCTGTCTTTTTTCAGGATATGACCATGGAGGAACGGGTGTGCCTGACCCGCGCCATGGTCCATTCCGGAGATATCATGGACTGGAAACAGGCCGATCTTGGCAGGCCTGTTGTCGATAAACACTCAACCGGCGGCGTTGGTGATAAGGTCAGCCTCATGCTGGCCCCGATTATTGCGGCCTGCGGCGGTGCGGTTCCCATGATCTCGGGAAGAGGTCTCGGTCACACAGGTGGCACGTTGGACAAGCTGGACAGTATTGCCGGCTACAACACCGCTCCTGATCCGGCGCTGCTGACCAAAGTGGTCAAGAATATCGGCTGCGCCATTATCGGACAGACTTCCGATCTCGCCCCGGCGGACAAGCGTTTCTATGCCATTCGCGATATCACGGCGACGGTTGAAAGCATTTCCCTGATCACCGCGTCTATCCTGTCCAAGAAACTGGCGGCTGGTCTTGATGCCCTGGTCATGGATGTGAAATTCGGCTCCGGCGCTTTTAAAGAAGATTATGACGACGCGAAAGAGCTTGCCAAAAGCATTGTGTCTGTCGCCAATGGAGCAGATACAGCGACAACCGCCCTGCTCACGGACATGAACGAAGTGCTGGGAACAACCGCCGGAAATGCGGTTGAGGTCCGGGAAACCATCGACTTTCTGATGGGCAAGAATGTGGACCCGCGACTGATGGATGTGGTCGTTGCCCTGTGTTCTGAAATGCTGATCCTTGCCGGGCTTGGGGATAAGACATCTGCCCCTCTATCCGTCAGGGGCGCTCTGGCCAGCGGGACTGCCGCTGAAAAGTTTGCCCAGATGATTGCAGCACTGGGCGGGCCGAGGGATCTGATGACCAATCCCGACGCTCATTTGCCGCT
>DIYE01000311.1 GCA_002428885.1 Alphaproteobacteria bacterium UBA6062 | reverse complement strand
CCGCAAAGCTGCGGCGGAGCGAGCAGCCAATGCGGCCGCCGGATGGGGACGGAAACCTGCCCAGCCGGATATCCTGAACTATTGGATCGATATTCGCGGCGGAAGCCGCCGCTATCCGTCCTGGCAGGCTTTGGAGCCGGATGTCATTGGAAAACACTGGCCCAATTGTGTCCTGGTTCATTGTAATCGCGACCTCGGACGCCTTCAGGTCATGTATGATTTCACCCATGCCATCCGCAAGGCAGCATATGGGGAAACACCGGAAGAAGAAATCCTGGGCAGGATCGAATTCACGCCGATGATTATCGACTGGATCCTGAGTGTCGGCCAGACGGTCGCCACCAGCCGGAAACCGGCCCATGGAACCGAATTCTTTCCAACAGTGAAAGGAGAAATTCCGTTGCGGGTGATCGCCCTTCCTCTCAGCGAGACCGGAAAAGATATCGACCACGTCCTGTGTTATATTCAGAAGTTACAGTAAGGTGCCAGGCTGGCGTTATAACGCTCCTATTTTACAAGCGCTAGAACAGCCTCTTTTTCCGCATCCTTAAAACCAACAACATAACGACCGTTCATCTCAAAAATCGGACGCTTCATAAGTGTAGGCTGTTCCGCCAATAATGCAGCGGCTCCGTCGTCTTCGAGAGCCTGCTTTGCATCTTCTTCCAGCTTACGATAGGTTGTTCCGCGTCGGTTAATCAAGATATCGGGCCCGACCGCAGCGAGCCAGCCAGCAACCGTATCCGCAGATAACGGCGATTTTCTGAAATCATGGAACTGATGGCTAAATCCCTGTTCTTCAGACCATTTCAACGCCTTTTTAACCGTATCGCAATTGCGGATGCCGTAAATAGTAATCACTGAATTCCCTCTCCCCTAAACGTCATATGCTCCAAGGATCAGGACCCTAACCTCTGGATGAGATGCAGACAAGCCATTCCGTAAAAAAGCTCACAGACCTGGGCCCCGCACGTCTTTGCACAGAACGTTATAGGTAAAAACTGTGCAATTGATAAAGCTTTGGCAACTCTTGAAAGACTGGCTTAAACCGGCGGATATCGTGCCGGATGAAGTTGATGTCTTGCATCAGTCTATCCGCAACGCCCTCCTTGTTGTCATGACGGCTTCTGAAAATGCCATTGCCCTGGAACCGAAAACAATTGCTACAGTGATTGCCGCAAAAAACGCCCTCACAACCGGCGAAATTTCTCAAGAGCTGGAAAGCGAGTTTTGGAACGCTTATCGCATTCTTACGCAAACCATAAGACCGGCTACCATAGACAGCATTCGGGCGACACATGAACCGTCAAAAGGCATCGCCACCGCCCTGTTTAGTCGAAAAGGAAAGCCCCTCTCCCGGCGCTGCGCCACGAATTATAAAGTCATTTCCCTGACGACTCTCTGCCTTTTGATTGCCATACAGATATACTGGTATGTAGGTTGGTCCCTCATGCATGATATTGATGTGCAAAGCCTACAGATCAATCAAATGTCTGAAGAGCTTGTCAGTCTCAAACTGCAAAAAAGCAGCACAAAAATCAATGACGCGACAAAGCATAT
This sequence comes from Alphaproteobacteria bacterium UBA6062, assembly GCA_002428885.1. GTDB lineage: Bacteria > Pseudomonadota > Alphaproteobacteria > Sneathiellales > Sneathiellaceae > Sneathiella. Next base: position 9,769 of record DIYE01000311.1, on the reverse strand, counting down.
ACAAACAGCCAGAATTGCAGATTTGCAAGAGGAAATTGCCGTTCATATCAACCGGCGGAACGCCGCCTTTTATCATTTGCAGAACTGGAATGAAACCTGGAGTCAGCTTGATCTGATAACATTGCAACCCTGGCAGGAGCCGCAATTTGCCACTTATCCGCTGCAGGTTCAGCGCCATATCGAATTTGTAGCCGCCCGCAACTTCCTCGCGGCTGTGATGAATTATGTTTTACCGATCCTTTACGGGATGATCGGCGCGTGCTTTTTTATCCTTCGGCAGCTTCCCAAAGAAATCAGTTCACGAACCTTTTCCATGACGTCTTATATCGGATATAGTCTCCGCATGGCTCAAGGCCCTCTCGCCGGGATCCTCATCAGTTACTTTTTCGCGCCAGAACAAATTGACGCAAAGCAGTTATCGGTCGCCGAAAATGATCTCTCTCCCCTGGATTTAAGTGTCATTACCCTCAGTCCTCTGGCCGTTGCTTTTCTGGCCGGATACAGTGTTGAATTTATCTTCAGATTTATCGATAAAGCACTGCTTCTATCTGGCCCCGATGAACCGGCCGCTAAACCCGAAAAAAATATTCCTAAAGAGAGAAAAACAACATCCTGATGATCAGTGATGTGTCGCGATTCTCCTCTGACAGTGAAATCAACCGATATACGAACTTGATTCCCCGTCTTTCGCCGTTTAAATCACAGGGAGACAGTATCAATATCGATAATTGTCAATTTTCTTCATCCAGTGAAAATATTTTAAAATCATCCCTTTATATATTTATAAGCATATTATTGGTACGATTTTATTACAAATTAACGTTATATTAATAATCACCCGTAATTATAGCATTGTCCAAGGTTGATCGGAGCTGTTACCGCCTCTTTCCAAGCCCCCCCTTAATAGGTTGTGACAGCTTCGATTACTTTACGCACCACCGGCTCCCACCTCTCTTCCTCTATTTCATTTTCATTTCACGTTGCCGTTTTTTCGAACTTAACGAAAAAGTAAGAGAAGATGTTCAAGTTAGAGGCTGGATAAGTAGCAATTGATGAAGAGCCGAAAGCTTGTATCGCAAAGAAATCAAAAAGGGTGAAACCATTCTCTCTTTTGGAGAGATGGGAGACTGCGCCTACATTGTCGAGCGAGGTACAATCCGTGTCGAAGACAAGGTTTCCAGCCAGGAAAGCTATATTGTCGGCCCGGGAGAAATGTTCGGTGAGTATGGCGTGATTGAAGAAGCTCATCATTACTCTGTTGCTGTCGCAGAAGAAGACAGTTTGCTTCTCGTTGTTACTCAGCAGGAAATTGAAGAGAAAAGCAGTGCTGCGGATCCAATGACCAGCCTGTTTCTCAATTTCTTTATGGATCGTTGCCGAAGCCTGACGGAACGGCATTACGGATCAGACAGACATCTCAGCTGCTCCCCGTCCCGGCGTAGCAAGACCTCAGGAAAGATCGAGGCGGATCGTGCCGAACTGGTTCAGGATTTCCAGATCAAAGAGGAACTGGAACGGGCCGTACAGAACGAAGAATTTGTTCTTCACTTCCAGCCGATTATTTCCTTACGCGGTGGTTTCACTGCAGGTTTTGAGGCTTTGGTTCGCTGGGATCATCCGGATCGCGGCTTGCTATCCCCTTTTCACTTCATCGACAAAGCCGAGAAAACCAACATGATTGTGCCGATCGGCGATTGGGTTTTCCGGGAGGCCTGCAAGCATGTTGAGCCTTTCAATCGTATGGCGGCAGAAGGCGGTAGTCCTGAAGTCTTTGTCAGCATCAACATATCTGCAAAGCAATTTGCCGTGCCGGATATTGTGCAGCAGTTCAGGGACATGGCCCGAGAAACGAAGGTTGATACCAGTAAAGTCCAGCTTGAAATCACGGAAAGTGTCCTCATGGAGGACACATCCCATGCCAAGGGGATCCTGCATGAAATCAAGGATCTCGGCTTTCAACTGGTTCTGGATGATTTCGGAACCGGCTATTCCAGCCTGAATTACCTGCACCAGTTCCCGATCGATAAATTAAAGATCGATCGTTCCTTCACGCATACCATGCTGAATGACGAGGACAGTCTGGAAATTGTCCGGGCCATTGCAGGCCTTGCCCACAATCTTAACATTGAGGTTGTCGCTGAAGGCATCGAAGAGCGAGAGCAATTATCTCTATATCGGGACCTTGATTGCCAATACGGACAAGGCTTCCTGATTGCAAAACCCCTGCCGCTTGAAAAAGTCTATGAAATCCTCGGTACCCGGATGGCCATTTAGCGGCTGGTTTCTCCCGACCAGAGCATATTCTGCTTAAAGCGGTTCGATATCCCCTTGTTCCTGTGCCGCATGGAACTTAAGGGCGTAATCCGCCAACTCACCAACTTCAATTGCCGCCCGCATCTCCGCCATAAGATCTTGATAATAATGCAAGTTATGCCATGTAATCAGAACAGATCCGAGAATTTCCTTGGCGCGGAAAAGATGATGCAGATACGCCCTGGAATAGTTCCGGCAAGCCGGGCAGGTACAGCTTTCATCCAGCGGTCTGGGATCTTCCTGATGCCGGGCATTCCGGATATTAACAGGTCCAAAACGCGTAAAAGCCTGGGCATTCCGGCCGGATCGGGTCGGCAGAACGCAGTCAAACATATCAATACCCCGCATTACACCGCCGACAAGATCATCAGGCTTGCCGACCCCCATCAGATAACGGGGCTTCTCCTGGGGCATATGAGGCGTGGTAAATTCCAGTGTCCGGAACATTTCTTCCTGCCCCTCGCCGACAGCGAGGCCCCCGACAGCATAGCCTTCAAAACCGATATCCGTCAGAGATTCAATAGATTCGTGCCTCAAGTCTTCATAGGTTGATCCCTGGACAATACCGAATAAGCCGTATCCTGTTCGATGCTCAAAAGCATCCCGGGAGCGTTTTGCCCAGCGCATGGAGCGCCTCATGCTATCCGCGGCCGTTTCATGATCCGCAGGAAAAGGTGTACATTCGTCAAAGGCCATGGTGATCGTTGCATCCAGATCATTCTGGATCTGCATGGATCTTTCCGGCGTTAATTCAAAACGCTTGCCGTCAATGTGCGATTTAAAGGTTACGCCATTTTCATCCAGCTTTCGAAGTTCATTCAGGGACATGACCTGAAACCCGCCTGAATCTGTCAGAATGGGCCTCTCCCAATTCATGAACTTATGCAGGCCACCAAGCTTGCGAACCCGTTCCGAACCAGGGCGCAACATCAGATGATAGGTATTCCCCAGCAGAATATCAGCGCCCGTCTCCCGCACAGCTTCGGGCGTCATACCCTTGACAGTCGCAACCGTGCCAACCGGCATAAAAGCAGGTGTTCGGATATCTCCGTGAGCAGTTTTCAGGGTTCCCCGGCGGGCAGCGCCGTCCCGGCCATGAATCTCGAATGAAAAATCTTGTTTGGTCATGGGGGAGGATATAGCAGGGCACCCTTCTCAAGGAAACCCATTTAAGCTGACAGCGAGGACGACCCTGACAGATATTCTCTATTTCTCAGGAGACGTTCAAACGCCTGCTCTCCCAAGACTTCAATTTCCTCCCCCCTAAATCCCCGCCGGAAATCGAAGGTTCCCTTTGCCTGGAGATATGCTGCATCTATGGCCATACTCAAGTCCTGGAAAGCATTGAGATAGGCAGTTGCAACATTCAAAACGGGCTTATTGATAACCAAATCAGCCTGCTTATCCAAAAGCCCGTCGACAATCTGATCTCTCAAAGAAACAGGAAGAGACAAGGAACGGGCCTCCGCCATAGAGGGGCGGTTTTTCCAGTCACTGATGATAGTGCGATACGTGCTCTTGAGTTTATCGATAACCACGGTCCGACTGAATTGCCGATTATAGGTCTCATACCCGTCCCGGATCAGCCCATTCCTCAATTCAGAGTCAGCAAATATCTGAGCGATATTTCGCTTAAGACCATCGGCATCATCGATATCACTCAGTAAGCCGTTCTGCTCATGAACAATATATTGCCTGGGCCCATCCGCCCTGGCGGCAACAATGGGTACTTTTGCAGCCCAGGCTTCAGGAATGACGGTTCCAAAGGATTCTTCTCTGGATGGCAAGGCAACAATATCCGCTATATTCAACAAAGCGGACCGGTCCGTTCTCCAACCCAGGAATTTAACACGTTCATTCAGAGATCGGTTACGAGCCTCTTGCCTGTACTTTTCAAACTCAGGTCCGTCTCCCGCCAACAAGAAGGAAACATCTTTTAATCCTTCAGCCGCCTGCAACAGGGTATCAATCCCTTTTTTCCAATGCATACGAGAGAGTAAAAGAACAACTTTCGAAGACGCATCAAGACCAAATGCGTCCCGGCTAACGGGTTCACTCTTCCCGACGGTTCCGAAAGTATGTACTAGAAAAGTTCTGTGAGGCGCTCCGCTCCGCCGGATAATATGACGCACCGTCTTATCGGTAATGCCGATATAATAGTTACAGTTTTTATAGTATTTTAGATCGTAATATCCACCGAACCAGCCAACGACAGGGATTTCCAAATCTCGTGGTACAAAAGAAGAAGCCCGGCGCATCCAGCTATGAACGATGTCGGGTTTGAAGTCTAAAACGACTCTTCGGATTAAGTTCTGTTCTCTCCATTTCCGATAACGCCGGAAAGAAATCAGATTATATCCGATACCCTGTGCATCAAGAATCTTCATCTTTCCCGGAACCGGCCGGCAGATGACATGCTGAGTAACGCCTTGCCTGTTCAATTCCTGAATGGTGTCCATACAGAATATTTCAGGGCCACCCTGTGCCCCCCCTGCGACAATATGCAAAACCCTCATCAGGCAGTCCATCCCTATACCATCTCACAGCCGAACTGTTCGGCAGACCAGTGATAGACAGGGTCGAGTGAAAACCCGATGTCAGGATAATTAACTTCCTGTAATGCCGTGAAGATCAGGGCATGAGAAGAGACGCGTCACCATAGGAATAGAACCGGTACTTCTGCTCAATAGCATGAGCATAGGCCTGTTTCATGGTCTCTGTCCCGCAGAAAGCCGAAACAAGCATGAACAGGGTTGATTTCGGAAGATGGAAATTGGTCATCAGCACATCGACAGCCCGGAACCGATAGCCCGGCGTGATAAAGATATCGGTCTCCCCGCGGAAAGGATGCAGGACCCCTTTTTCATCGGCCGCGCTTTCCAGGAGCCGCAGTGATGTGGTGCCGACGGAAACAACCCGGCCGCCTTTTTCCCGGCAGGCATTGATCCTGGCCGCAACATCTTCGCTCAGGATACCGAACTCCGCATGCATCTTATGGTCATTCGTATCGTCAACCTTAACCGGCAGGAAGGTTCCCGCTCCCACATGCAGCGTGGTAGCAACACAGGTAACGCCTTTATCTTTTATTTTCTGCATGAGTTCAGGCGTAAAATGCAAACCTGCCGTCGGTGCGGCTACAGCACCTTCATCTTTGGCAAAGATCGTCTGGTAATCTTTTTTGTCCTGGTCGTCTACCTGGCGAATGGAACCGATATAGGGGGGCAGCGGGATTTCGCCCTGCTCCATCAGTTTCTCCATCAGGGCCGGACCGGCAGCATTGAAGGAAAGAACTACTTCTCCCCCCTCCAGTTTCTGGGAAACCAGCGCCGAGAAGTCGTCAGAAAACTGAATAATATCGCCGGGTTTGAGTTTCTTGGCCGGCTTTGCAAAGGCATGCCAGGTATCGGAAGAAACATTCTTATGAAGCGTAACTTCAACTTTTGCTGTGCGGCGCAGGCCTCTCAAGCGAGCCGGGATGACTTTCGTGTCATTAAAGACGAGAACATCCCCTTCCTTGAGAAAGTCAGGCAACGCGCCAACCTGATGATCAGCACACTCTCCCTGTACCACCAGCATTCGGGCTGCTTCCCGCGGAGAGATCGGGCGATCCGCTATCAGCTCTTCAGGTAAGGTAAAGTCAAAATCGTCAACACGCATCGTTTAAACCGCAAAAAACAAACGAACGGCTCTTCCGTCGAAAAGCCGTTCGTCTTCAAAAATCAGAGTGCCTTATTCAGAAACGTCAGCCGCTACTTTCATGCTGACGATTTTATCCGGATCCTGAACGGAACCGTTCATCATGCCGTCACCTTTCTTAATGCTATGGACATGCTCCATGCCTTCGGTGACCTGCCCCCAGATGCTGTACTGGCTGTCCAGATGAGGCGCCGGTGCGAACATAATAAAAAACTGGCTGTCGGCACTATCCGGATTAGCGGCGCGGGCCATGGAACAGGTCCCTTCTATATGAGCTTCAGCAGAAAATTCCGCTGCAATATTCTGACCGGAACCGCCGGTGCCATTGCCTTGCGGATCACCAGTTTGAGCCATAAAGCCGTCGATCACCCGGTGGAAAACGATCCCGTCATAGAACCCTTCCCGGGCCAGTTCCTTGATCCGTGCCACATGGTTAGGGGCCAGATCCGGACGCATCTCAATGACAACACGTCCGTCTTTCAGTTCCAGATACAGCGTGTTTTCGAGATCTGCTGACATATTTTTGCTCCTCTTTGCCTGCTACTTTCAGGCTGGTTAACGCGACTTGTCCGCCTGGATTTTTTCAACCCTGGACACTATTTTCTCGGCTGTCGATTTCGACACAAATTTCGTAATATCCCCACCCAGGAAGGCGATTTCCTTCACCAGGCTGGAGGCGATAAACTGGTGCTGGTCAGATGCCATCAGAAATACCGTCTCAATTTCAGAATTCAAGCGCCGGTTCATCCCGACCATCTGGAATTCATATTCAAAATCCGACACCGCCCGCAATCCCCTGACAATAACACTTGCATTGCAGTCCTCTGCAAAATGCATCAGCAGATTATTGAACGGCTTGACCTCAAAATTGGTTCCGGGAAATTCCTTGGTCATTTTCTCAACCATGGCAACCCTTTCCTCAACTGTGAAGAGAGGGTTCTTTCCCGGGTTCATAGCCACTCCGATGACCAGCGTATCAACGAGCTTCGCCGCTCGTTTGATGATGTCATAATGACCAAGGGTGATAGGGTCAAATGTCCCCGGATACAAACCAATACGCTCAGTAGTCATGGGAGTTTCCTTCCAGATTTGCTATTTCTTCTGTTAGCTTTCTCTATCAGGCTCCTGTTAATCAGGAACCACCGTCCTCTTCTCCGTCCGGGACCTCTGGCACTTCACCAGTGACCGGATCACCGGTCGGATCTGAATTGCCTTCCATGTCGGTCTCTTCATCGTCCGACTTACCTTCTTCCAGTGCAGTAACGGAAACAACCTGCTCGCCATCCGCTGTCTTGAACAAAGTGACACCCTGCGTGTTCCTGCCGGCAATCCTTACATCAGCAATCGGTGTCCGGATCAGTTTACCGCCATTGGTTACCAGCATCACCTGATGTTCCGGTGTAACCGGCATGGTGGCAACCACCTGCCCGTTGCGGCTGGATGTCTCAATATTGATAATCCCCTGGCCACCCCGGTTGGTCACCCGGTACTCATAAGCATTGGTCCGCTTGCCATAGCCATTTTCGGTAATGGACAGAAGAATTTCCTCACGATCATAGAGATCCTGATACTCATCAGCGCTAAGGCCGTTATAATCTTCTGGCATTCCATCTTCGCCGGCAGATCGGCGCGCCTTCAAATAAGCATCCCGTTTTTCCGTATCCACATCCACATGACCAAGGATGGAAACACCGATCACGTTATCGCCAGCGGCCAGCTTCATACCGCGGACACCACTTGAATCCCGGCCTTTGAACAGGCGAACATCCGTCGCCTGGAAGCGGATACATTTACCACCCTTCGCTGCCAGCAGAACATCGGATTCTGAAGTACAGATCTGAACGCCAACCAGTTCGTCGTCGCTATCCAGTTTCATAGCGATCTTGCCGTTGGATTTAACGTTCGAGAAGTCACTTAACCGGTTACGACGGACATTACCTTTGGCGGTAGCGAACATGACTTCAAGTTCGTTCCAGCTGTCTTCATCCTCCGGCAGCGGCATCAGGGTTGAGATAACCTCACCCTCTTCAAGCGGCAACAGATTGATAATCGCCTTGCCAAGCGCCTGCGGCGTTCCAAGTGGCAGACGATAGACCTTCATCTTGTAAACCCGACCAAAGGAGGAGAAGAACAGGACCGGTGTATGGGTATTCACCACAAAGACCTGTGTGACAAAATCCTCATCCCGGGTCTGCATGCCTGCACGGCCTTTACCACCGCGGCGCTGCGCCCGGTACGTAGAAAGCGGCACACGCTTGATATAGCCTTTATGACTAACGGTAAGGACCATATCCTCACGCTGGATCAGGTCCTCGATATCATGCTCGAACTCGTTTTCTTCAATCACGGTCCGACGCGGCGTCGCATATTTCTCTTTCATCTCCAGGAGTTCTTCCTGGATGATACCGATCAGACGCGGTCGACTGGACAGGATATCGAGGTAATCAACGATCTTGTCGCCAAGCCCCTTCAATTCATCACCGATCTCATTTTGGCCAAGGGCTGTCAGGCGCTGCAGTCGCAGATCCAGAATAGCGCGAGCCTGAAACTCTGACAAACGATAAGTACCGTCTTCGCTGATCGGATATTCAGGGTCATCAACCAGTCGGATCAAAGCTTCAACCGCACTGGCATCCCAGTCCCGGCCCATGAGTTCTGCCCGGGCGGTCACAGGGTCCGGTGCGTTCCGGATCAATTTGATAATCTCATCGATATTGGCGACAGCAATGGCAAGGCCGATCAACACATGCGCCCGCTCCCGCGCCTTGCGCAGCAGATATTTCGTCCGGCGGGTAATAACTTCTTCGCGAAAATCCAGGAAGGCTTCCAAAAGCTGTTTGAGGTTCATCAGCTCCGGCTTACCCCGGTTCAGTGCCAGCATATTCATGCCGAAAGATGTCTGCAGGGAGGTATAGCGATAAAGCTGGTTCAAGACGACCTCAGGCATCGCATCCCGCTTGATCTCGACAACCACCCGGACACCATGACGGTCAGATTCGTCCCGAAGATCCCCAATCCCTTCCACTTTCTTGGAACGAACCAGATCAGCAATCTGTTCAACCAGCCGGGATTTATTTACCTGATAGGGAATTTCGCTGACGATCAGGGCCTGACGGTCTTTTCGGATTTCCTCAATATCCACCTTGGCCCGCATCACGACAGAACCACGCCCCGTCGTCAGACCACTGATGGAACCGGACCGGCCCAGGATTACGCCTCCTGTCGGGAAATCCGGTGCAGGCACATAATCCAGCAATTCTTCCGGAGAAATTTCCGGCTTGTTCAGAAGCGCGATGGAACCATCAATCACTTCACCCAGATTATGGGGCGGAATATTGGTGGCCATACCAACCGCAATACCACCGGCCCCGTTGACCAGCAGATTCGGATAGCGGGCCGGGATAACGGAAGGTTCCTGTTCGCTATCGTCATAGTTATTAACGAAATCGACAGTTTCCTTGTCGATATCATCAATAAGGCTTTCCGCAGCCTTTTCAAGACGGGCTTCCGTATACCGCATGGCGGCGGCTTTGTCGCCGTCCATAGACCCGAAATTGCCCTGCCCTTCAATAAGCGGCAGGCGCATGGAGAAGTCCTGCGCCAGGCGCACCATGGCATCATAAATCGCGCTGTCGCCATGCGGGTGATAGCGACCCATCACATCACCAACCACACGGGCGGATTTTCTGAACTGCTTGTCCGACGTATAACCATTTTCATACATGGCATAGATGATCCGCCGGTGTACCGGCTTCAGCCC
>DIYE01000064.1:2628-4229 GCA_002428885.1 Alphaproteobacteria bacterium UBA6062 | reverse complement strand
TACCCTGATGGACGGCCTGCCGGACAGCCTGCAGCAGGACTTTGCCATTACTCACTTCTTCAACCCGCCACGCTATATGCGGCTGTTTGAACTGGTGAAAGGGCCTAAAACCCGGGACGGCGCTATTGAAGATCTTCGGGTTTTTGCCGATGTATCGCTGGGCAAGGAAGTGGTCGATTGTTACGACACGCCGGGCTTTATCGGTAACCGGATCGGTATCTACTGGTCTTTTGTGGCGATCAAATCCGCCTTTGATCTGGGTATGAGTGTCGAAGAGGCCGATGCGGTTTGCGGAAAACCCATGGGTATTCCGAGCACCGGTATCTTTGGTTTGGGAGATCTCACTGGTATTGATCTCGGACCGAAAGTCAATCAGTCCATGCTCAACGAACTGCCCGAAAGTGACCCGTTCTGCCAGGAATATGATGAAAGCCATCCCATGGTGGCGACCATCACCAAAATGATCGAGGATGGTTATACGGGCCGCAAAGGCAAAGGCGGTTTTTACCGGATGAACAAGGATGGCGGGAAGAAAGTCAAGGAAGCCCGCAATCTGAAAACCGGTGACTATGCCAAAGCCGAAAAGCCGAGACTAAAATCCGTAAAAGCGGCTAAGAAAGGCCTCAGGGCACTTGTCGAGACAGATGATGTAGGCGGTCAATATGCCTGGGCTATTCTGTCCCGTGTTATTTCATATTCGGCGTCTCTGGTGGGCGAAATCGCCGATGATATTATCGCGATCGATAATGCCATGAAGACCGGTTATGCCTGGAAATATGGACCGTTTGAACAGCTCAATGAGCTTGGCGTTCAGTATTTTGTCGAGCGTCTCGAAGCAGACGGTATGCCGGTTCCGGCCTTCCTGAAAAAAGTCGGGGATCGTCCGCTTTACAAGGAAGAGGGCAAAGATGCTCTCTACATGACGGTTGAGGGCGAGTATGCCGTTGTCCCGGTCGCGGATGGCGCCTGGGCCCTGGCTGACATCAAGCGCGGCAACGAGCCGCTTATGTCCAATAAAGGTGCCAGCATCTGGGATCTTGGCGACGGCGTTGCCTGTCTTGAGCTTCACACCAAGATGAATGCCATTGACCAGGATATCGTTACCATGCTGGGTCAGGCCTCCAAACTGGATAAAAAAGGCTTCAAGGCACTTGTCATTGGTCATGACGGCGATAACTTCTCCGTTGGTGCCAATGTGGGGCTTGCCCTGTTTGCGGCGAATGCCGCTATGTGGCCGGTTATCGAAAACTCTATCTCTGAAGGGCAAAATGCCCTGATGAAGTTGAAATACGCACCTTTCCCTGTTGTGGCCGCGCCGGCCGGTATGGCTTTGGGCGGCGGTTGTGAGATTGTTCTTGCTGCGGATGCTGTTCAGGCACACGCAGAAAGCTATATGGGGCTTGTCGAAGTCGGGGTTGGTGTTATTCCCGGATTTGGTGGCTGCAAAGAGCTGGTTATGCGGGCAATGCATAACAAAAAACGGCCAGGCGGCGCTATGCCTGCTCTATCCGGTGTGTTTGAGGCGATCTCCACCGCAAAAGTGGCCACAAGCGCCGCGGAGGCCCGGGATATGATGATCCTGCGTCCGGGAGACGCGGTCC
>DIYE01000064.1:0-2547 GCA_002428885.1 Alphaproteobacteria bacterium UBA6062 | reverse complement strand
GTCACAATGAACCGCAAACGCGTTCTGGCGGATGCTAAGAAGAAGGCGCTGGAATTGGCAGAAGGCTATGAAGCCCCTGAACGTCAGGAAGCGTTTTTGCCCGGGCCGACAGCGGCGGCGGCCTTTGATATGGCGGTTTCCGGCTTTGTCACCATGGGGCGAGCAACGGCTTATGATGCTGTTGTCAGTGCTGAGGTCGCCCGCGTTCTGTCAGGCGGGGATACGGATATGACTGAACCCGTCACAGAGAAAAAACTGCTTCAGCTGGAGCAGGAAGGTTTCATGACTCTGATCAAAAACCACAAAACGCTGGACCGGATCGAGCATATGCTCACCACCGGCAAGCCGCTTCGCAATTAAGGAGATCTGACATGCCAATCTATAATGCTCCTGTAAAAGACATTAAATTTGTCCTGAACGATCTTCTGGGTCTGGACAAGATGACCAATCTTCCCGGCTTTGAGGATGCAACCCCGGATATGGTGGATGCCATTCTGGGTGAAGGCGCCAAAATGATGGAAGAGATTATCCAGCCGCTTAATCAGATAGGCGATAAGGAAGGCTGTACCTGGAATGACGGTGAGGTGACAACACCGACCGGTTTCAAGGAAGCCTATGATAACTATCGTGAAGGCGGCTGGATGGGTATCGACGCCAATCCGGAATATGGTGGTCAGGGACTTCCTCATGTGATCGGTACTGCTCTAGCTGAAATGATGAGCTCCGCCAATATGGCCTTTGGCATGTATCCGGGGCTTACGCATGGCGCCATGGCGTCCATCAACAAGCATGGCACTGAAGAGCAAAAGCGGACATGGTTGCCCAAGATGATTTCGGGTGACTGGACCGGTACCATGAACCTGACGGAACCCCATTGCGGCACCGACCTTGGTCTGATGCGGACAAAGGCTGTCCCTCAGGAGGATGGTACCTATAAAATTACCGGCACCAAGATTTTTATCTCCGCCGGTGAACATGACATGGCGGACAATATTGTCCATCTGGTACTGGCGAAAATCCCGGGCGGTCCGGAAGGGATCAAGGGCGTTTCCCTGTTTATCGTCCCGAAATTTATTCTGGATGAAAACGAAAATCCGGGAGAGCGCAATGGTGTTGTCTGTGGTTCCATCGAACATAAGATGGGCATTCACGGAAACTCTACCTGTGTCATGAATTATGAGGACGCGACCGGTTACCTGCTTGGGGATGCCCATAAGGGAATGCGGGCCATGTTTACCATGATGAACGCGGCCCGGCTCGGCGTGGGCATTCAAGGGTTGTCGCAGGCGGAAGTTGCCTATCAGAATGCCGTGGAATATTCCAAAGACAGGATCCAGGGGCGTTCAATTTCCGGTGTGAAGGCTCCGGAAAAGGCGGCGGATCCGATTATTGTGCATCCGGATATCCGGCGGAACCTGCTGATGTGCCGCGCCTTTACCGAAGGTGCTCGGGCGCTGGGTCTGTGGGCTGGTATCCAGGTGGATCTGGCGGAGAAGCACCCGGATGAAGCGGAGCGTCAGGCTGCTGATGAGGCTCTTGGTCTTCTCACGCCGGTCATCAAAGCTTATTTCACCGATATGGGCTTTGAGCTTAGTGCGACGGCCATGCAATGCTATGGCGGTCACGGTTACATCCATGAATGGGGGATGGAGCAGTTCGTTCGTGATGCCCGGATTACCCAGATTTATGAAGGGGCAAACGGCATCCAGGCACTGGATCTGGTGGGCCGGAAAATTCCGGCAAACCTCGGACGGTCTCTGCGCCAGTTCTTCCATCCGGTGGATGCCTTTATCCAGGAAAATATGATGAATCCGGAATTGAAGGATTACATCATGCCGCTGGCAAAAGCTTTCGCCAAGTTGCAGCAAGGAACTGCGTTGTTGGGTGAAAAAGGCATGAAGAACCCGGATGAGGCCGGTGCAGCATCAACGGAATATCTGCGGATGTTCGGTCTGGTTGCGCTCGGCTATATGTGGGCCCGGATGGCCAAGCTGTCCAAGGAAAAACTGGCAGAAGGGACAGAGGATCCGCAGTTTTTCGAAACCAAACTGATCACCGCCAAATTCTTCTTTGAGCGGATGATCCCGGACGTATCTTCGCTGCTTGTCAAGATGAGCGCAGGTGCTGAAACGATGATGGCACTGGAAGCGGAAGCTTTCTGATCCTGAGGCTTGAAAAGGGGACGGTAATGGTTAAGACTATTACCGTCCTTTTTTGTATTCAACGGGTATTTGTGCGTTCAAAAAATGACAATTTGTCAATCGTAATAAAAAAGTACAGCAAAAACAATAAAATAGGAATTTTATGAGATGATGGAGAGGACCCTTTTCGAAGAAGAGCATAATATCTTCCGCGAATCCGTTCGCCGTTTTTACGATGAACATATCATGCCGCACCATGCCCAGTGGGAAAAGGATGGACAGATCAGCCGGGACGCCTGGCGTGAGGCTGGTAAACAAGGGTTGCTCTGTATGCCGATCCCGGAAGAATATGGCGGCGCAGGCGCTGACAAACTCTACAGTATTATCATGATGGAAGAGCAGGCAC
>DIYE01000061.1 GCA_002428885.1 Alphaproteobacteria bacterium UBA6062 | reverse complement strand
GTCAGGGCGACCGTTCATTTCCCGCTTACCGTCCGGGGTACCCCGCAGGCCACACTTGCTGGCCAGGACATACTCATCCCGCCGATGACCGATGGCCTTACCGACCAGTTTTTCATTGAGGCCAAACCCATAGAGGGCTGCTGTATCCATGAAAGTATAGCCGGTGTCCAGTGCTTCATTGAGCAACCGGATGGAATAAGCCTCGTCCGGTCCAGGTCCATAACCGAAATTCAGCCCCATACAACCAAGGCCGATACTGGAGACAGAGAAATCTGCGATTTTTCTTTGACGCATGTTCTTTTCTTTCTTTTCGGGGTTTCACGCGATTCCATTGAGGAGGGAGGGAAGGATCGCTCCCTTCAGTATAGAAAACTATCGAGACGACGTCAAAAAACCTGCGGCTTATGGATCAGGGTCAGCGCGCTAATTTCTCTGATGAGCGCTGATGGGCCAGCAACGATCCAAAACCGGAAAAAGCAATAAGGACGAGACCTATCAGGGACACAACATCCGGCCACTCGTTAAATACCAAAACGCCCATGACGGTCGCGGAGATCAGCTGGCTATAGACAAGGGGCGCGATAAGGCTTGCTTCCGCCTGTCTGCTGGATACGACCAGCAGGTAATTGCCAAACGCTGAGCTAAGGGCACTTACAAGGATAAGTAAGGTGGCCGGCAGATTAAGATCAGGAAGATCTGTAGTCAGGCCCAAAGGCATCAGGATAACGGAGCCGATTAGCAACTGGGAAATGAGCAGAAATCTTGGGCGATACCGGCCGGCGACAGTGCGGGTCATGGCGAGATAAGCCCCATAGCATATGCCGGCCGCAAGGGCGAAAATCAACCCTATGGACCCTCCGAACCCTGGCTTTACGACCAGCATCACGCCGATAAACCCAACTGCCAGCAATATGCTTCGGCTTAAGGACGGCTTTTCGCCCATAAAAAGGATTGCCAGAATGTAGGAGATCACAGGCCCGATAAAAAACGCCCCAAAAACGTTGGCAATCGGCTCCGTTTTAAGAGCCGTCAATATGCAGATAATACCGCCGGTGATAAAGGCCGATCTGACAAGAACACGCCACTTCAGCAAATCCGGCAACTCTTTCAAGGTCAGGCCGCTAAACGGCAACAGAATCAAAGCAGCCAGCCCAAATCTGGACCAGGCAACGATAATCGGATCAACACCATCGGCGGTCAGCAGCTTTCCCGCGGTGTCTCCAAACACAACAAAAGTCACAGCCGTAAAGACCAGTGTTACCAAGCGAAGCAGGTCAGCTAGTTTCAAAGAAAGTCCCTCGGAAGTTTCAGATTATTATGAGTTGATTAATCAGGACAAGCGGCAGGATAAGAACCATTAATGCGCGAGCATCCTGGACAAGTAAACACAAATAACACTCTTTTTTGGAAAACAAGCCGTAAAATCCGGTGCTTTTAGCCCAGCCATATTGAACCTTTATTGGCTTTCCCGTAAAACGGTAGAGAGCAGGAACAAAAACGGGGCCGCAACAAATGGAAATGATCAGTCCACGCCAGTCGGATATCATGAATATGTTGCGCCAGGACGGCCGGGTCGGCGTCGAGGATCTGGCTGAGCTGTTTAATGTTTCTCCGCAGACAATCCGGAAAGACCTCAATGAGCTTGGTGAGCAGGATCTTCTGCAGCGGGTCCATGGCGGCGCCGTTTTGTCGTCCGGCGTCAAGAATTTCGAATATGAGGCGCGGCGACTGCTGGCTGTTGAGGAAAAGCGGCGCATCGGTGTTCTTGCAGCCTCCCTGATCCCCGACAACAGTACCCTGCTGATTAATATCGGAACAACAACGGAGCAGGTCGCCATTGCTCTTCGCGGACGGGAAGGAATGCTGGCTATTACCAATAATATCAATGTGGTCAATATCCTGTCCGGAACCCCCAATTTTGAGGTTATCGTCGCCGGTGGTGTTGTTCGCCCGACTGACGGCGGTATCGTCGGAGAAGCAACGGTTGATTTTATCAAGCAGTTCAAAGTGGATTATGCCGTGATCGGCACCTCGGCCATTGATGAAGACGGTTCCCTGCTGGACTACGATTATCGTGAAGTTAAAGTCGCCCAGGCTATTATCGAAAATGCGCGGCAAACCATTCTGGTCGCTGACGGGATGAAACTCGAACGTTCCGCCCCGGTTAGGATCGGCCATTTATCCCAGATGGATTTCGTCGTTACGGATCAGCCACTGCCTAAGAAACTGAAGACTTTGTGTGACGAACATGATGTTATCGTCAAGATTACGGAGAAAAGCCCTTTGCGGCGCACAGCCTCATGATCTTAAGCCTTTGCCGATTTTCATTTTATTTCATTTCAGTGCCCTGATCTGTTACATACGAAAGAAACAGAAAGCTGACCGCAGGGAAGGAAAATCGAATGTCCCGTTATGTTCTAGCCATTGATCAGGGAACAACCTCTTCACGCGCCATCCTGTTCGACCAGTCCACAAAAGTCGTTTCCGCCGGGCAGCAGGAATTCACGCAACATTTTCCCAGTTCCGGCTGGGTGGAGCATGATCCTGCTGACATCTGGAACAGCACAGTAGCGACCTGCAAAACAGCGCTTGAAGCCGCGAATGCCCAGATATCTGACGTAGCGGCGATCGGTATTACCAACCAGCGTGAGACAACTATCATCTGGAACCGGGAAACGGGAGAACCGATCCATAACGCCATTGTCTGGCAGGACCGCCGGACGGCATTTTTCTGCCGATCCCTGAAGGACGCAGGACATGAACCAGTCTTTACGGCCAAAACCGGCTTGCTGCTCGATCCCTATTTCTCCGGAACCAAAATTGCCTGGCTCCTGGATAATGTAGAGGGCGCAAGAGAAGCCGCAAATGCTGGAAAACTGGCTTTTGGAACCGTTGACTGTTTCCTGCTCTGGAAGCTCACGGGCGGCAAAGTTCACGCGACGGACGCAACAAATGCCAGCCGGACACTGATCTTTGATATCCATAAAGGGGAATGGTCTAAAGAGCTGCTGGAGATTTTGGATATCCCCGCCTCTCTTCTTCCAGAGGTAAAGAACAGTTCCGATGATTTTGGCGACCTGGACCCATCGCTGTTCGGCGGTACGACCAAAATTACCGGTATAGCCGGTGACCAGCAGGCCGCAACCGTCGGGCAGGCCTGCTTCGAACCGGGCATGATGAAATCCACCTATGGAACAGGCTGCTTTGCCCTGCTCAATACCGGCGATAAACCCGTCCTATCCCGCAATAAAATGCTGACGACGATTGCCTATCAGCTGGATGGCAAACCGACTTATGCACTGGAAGGCTCAATTTTTGTTGCCGGTTCCGCCGTACAGTGGCTGAGGGACGGTCTTGGTATCATTGAGGAAGCCTCTCAATCCGGTACACTCGCTGAACAAGCGGATCCGGAACAGGATGTTATTATGGTCCCGGCTTTTGTCGGACTGGGTGCTCCTTATTGGGATGCAGAATGCCGGGGGGCGATCTACGGCCTGACCCGGGCCAGCGGACCGGCTGAATTTGCAAAAGCCGCTCTTGAAAGTGTGTGCTATCAGACCCGGGACCTGCTGGATGCCATGAAGGCGGATATCGGAGAAGACCTGGAGACCGTTCTCAGGGTCGACGGAGGAATGGTGGCATCCAGCTGGACCATGCAGCGCCTGTCAGATCTGTTGGGAGCACCTGTGGATCGTCCTACAGTATTGGAAACAACCGCCCTGGGTGCCGCCTATCTCGCAGGCCTTCGGGTGGGCTTCTATCCGGATCCGGATACCTTCTCCGACCTCTGGAAACGTGAAACCAGATTTGCACCGTCAACGGATGACCTAGCCCGAGATAAAGCTTATGCTCGCTGGAAAGACGCCGTTTCACGAACCTTAAGCAGCCGCTAACCGGGACCACACTCAGGACAAAAGAATGAAAACAATAACCTATTATTACGCCGCCCATTCCGCTTACGCCTATCTGGGAGCTGCTGAACTGACCCGCATAGCCCGCAATGCCGGGGCAAAAGTCATTCATAAACCAATGGACTTGCGGGCTGTGATGCCAGCGGCAGGTTCCCAGCCGATGGCTCAGCGAAGCGCCTCTCACATGGATTATTTTTTCCGGCGGGAAATTGACCGCTGGGCGGAGCATCGGGGTATTCCGATGATGCACAAAACACCAACCCATCATGCCAACGATATCAACTTTGCTAACTGCGTGTTGATCGCCGCCATTGAGGCAGATCTCGATATCGACAGCCTGTCAGAAGAAATGCTGCGGGCCCACTGGGTCGATGATGCGGATGTTGCCTCTCGCGAGGATCTCACAAAAATCTGTCAGGCTGTAGGCATTGACGCAGCACCACTTTTTGAAGCGGCCGAAAGCGACGCGATTAAAGAAATTTATGCTCGCAACACACAAGAATCCATCGATCTCGGATTGTTTGGATCACCGGCCTACGTCGTCGGAGAAGACATGTTCTACGGCCAGGACCGCCTGGACATGGTCGCCCGGGCGCTTGTCAAACCCTATGCAGGGAAATGGCCAATCCGCTAAGGTTAGCCACTCCCCGCATCCCCAGCCCCCTGGTCGGGTTATTTCTTTTCTATAAAGCGATCCGTTTCTCCGTAGACGGATCAAACAGATGGGTGTGATCTTTCGTGATGGAAACCGGCAGGATATCACCGGCCTTAACGGTTTCGATACCGCTGACCCGCACGGTGAGATCCGTCTGATCATCTCCGAAATGCCCATGGATCAACGTGTCCGCACCGAGATGTTCGACCAGCGTAACGGTAAGAGGCAACGCCCCGTCCATACCCGGCGCCAGATCCAGATGTTCCGGCCTTACTCCCAGAATGGCATTCTGGCCGGCATGGCTCTGTAAACCGCCATTTTCGAGCGCGAGATCGATCCCCTTGGCAATATGGACAGATTTACCGTCATCACTCACCTCAACTTTCAGCATGTTCATGGCCGGTGAACCAATAAAACCGGCAACGAACAGGGAAGCAGGCTGCTCATAAAGCTCAATCGGTGTTCCCAACTGTTCCACCCGTCCCTCATTCAGAACCATCAGGCGGTGCCCGAGGGTCATGGCTTCGACCTGGTCGTGGGTCACGTAGACACTGGTAATACCCAGGCTTTCCTGAAGGCGCTTGATCTCGATCCGCATCTGGACACGCAGTTTGGCGTCGAGATTGGAAAGAGGTTCGTCAAACAGAAAGACGCTTGGTTTACGAACAATAGCCCGCCCCATAGCGACGCGCTGCCGCTGTCCACCGCTGAGTTGCCTCGGCTTACGGGATAGCTGTTCTTCCGTCAGCTCAAGAATACCGGCAGCATTCTTTACCCGCTCTTCAATCTCGGATTTTGAAAGTCCCATGATTTTCAAGCCATAGGCCATGTTGTTATAAACCGTCATATGCGGATAAAGCGCATAATTCTGGAACACCATGGCGATATCCCGCTGGGAAGGCTCAAGATCATTGACCCGCTTCCCACCGATCTGCAAATCTCCTTCCGTCACGGTTTCGAGTCCGGCGATCATTCTTAGAAGCGTTGATTTCCCGCAGCCTGACGGGCCCACGAGAACCAGAAACTCACCATCCTGGATATCCACATCCACTCCATGGATGGCCTTGAAACCGTTCGGATAGGTTTTCTGGAGATTATCAAGAGTTACACTTGCCATTTCTTACCTTCACTTCTTACTTTTCGGTTTCAGTCAGGCCCTGAACAAACAGGCGCTGCATAAAAATAACGACGATCACAGGCGGTATGACAGCCAGCAGGGTTGTCATCATGGTGATATGCCATTGGGGCGCTTCTTCGCCCCCTTCCAGGAGTTTGCCGATCTGCATCACAATGGTGAACATATCCTGGTCTGTTGTCACCAGGAGCGGCCACAGATACTGGTTCCAGCCGAAAATGAACATGATCACAAAAAGTGCCGCGATATTGGTCTGCGACATGGGAAGCAGGATATCCTTGAAGAACCGAAGAGGTCCTGCACCGTCAATCCGCGCCGCTTCCAGAAGTTCATCCGGAATGGTCAGGAACACCTGACGGAACATGAAGGTTGCCGTCGCAGACGCAATCAGCGGGATGGACAGGCCCCAATAGTTATTCAGCATGCCCAAATTCGCCACGACCTCAAAGGTCGGCAGGATACGAACCTCCACCGGCAGCATCAGAGTGACGAAAATCATCCAGAAGAAGCCCATGCGGAAAGGAAAACGGAAATAAACAATCGCAAAAGCCGAGAGCAGCGAGATAGCGATTTTACCGATCGAAATCATCAGCGCCATAATCAGGCTATTGAAAAGCATGAAACCAACACCGGTCCCATCACCGCCCCAAAGTCCCTGGTTAAGCGCAATATCCAGATTTTCAAAAAAATGACCGCCCGGCAGTAACGGCAGCGGAAGCTCCGTCATGCGCTGCTCATCATGGGACGCCGCTACGAACGTAATCCACAGCGGAAAAGCCACCAGAACAACACCGACGATCATGATCAGGTGGGACAGGAAGCTGAGAATAGGTCTGTTTTCAATCATCAATACGCTACCTTCTTCTCAACAAACCGGAATTGTACAACGGTAAGCGCAATCACAATCGCCATCAGAATGACAGATTGGGCAGCAGATCCACCAAGATCCAGTCCGACAAATCCATCATTATAAACCTTGAAGACCAGAATATTGGTCGCGTTGGCCGGACCGCCTCCCGTGACCGCATCAATGATGCCAAAGGTCTCGAAGAAGGCATAAACCACATTGATTACCAGCAGGAAGAATGTGGTTGGCGACAAGAGCGGGAAGACAATCGTCCAGAAACGCCTTGTCGGACCGGCACCATCAATAGCCGCAGCTTCAATCAGGGATTTGGGAATGGACTGAAGGCCCGCCAGGAAAAACAGGAAATTATAGGCAATCTGTTTCCAGGAGGCTGTGAAGATAACAAGCGCCATCGCTTCATTACCGTTCAGCTTGTGGTTCCATTCGTAACCAAAGAACTGCAGAGCATACGGAATAAAACCAACGGTCGGATCAAAAATAAAGAACCATAAAGCACCCGCCGCTGCCGGTGCTACGGCATAAGGCCAGATCAACAGAGTGCGATAGATACCGGAGCCTTTAATCACCCGGTCCGCCATAACAGCAAGGATCAAAGCGAGGCTCATCGATAAGAAAGCGACCAGAAATGAAAAAACGAATGTCCGTTGAAACGATCCCCAATAAAGTGGATCTTTAAACAATTCTTCAAAATTCTGAAACCACACAAATTCGGAGCTCAGACCAAACGCGTCTTCAACAATAAGAGACTGGTACAGGGCCTGGCTTGCGGGCCAAAGGAAGAAAAGAACAGTGACAATAATCTGCGGTGCGACCAACAAGTAAGGCAGCACCGACGGTTCAAAATGAACGCGTTTCAGCATAGTGACGGAACCTGCAAAAAAGTAAAACCTGCCGCGCAGGCAACCCGCGCGACAGATATTTCCGGGAGGAAACTATTTATTGGCTTTTTCGAACTTCCGAAGAAGCGCGTTACCACGTTTTACAGCTTCGTCAATACCGGCCTCCGGTGTTTTATCGCCCGACCAGATGGCTTCCATTTCTTCATTGATCACGTCACGAACCTGAACGAAGTTACCAAAACGAATACCACGGGATGAGGCCGTCGGTGTGTTCAGGCTGAGCTGCTTGATCGCTGTGTCTGTACCCGGGTTGCTGTCATAGAAACCCTGTTTCTTGGACAGTTCATAGGCGGCGTTGGTAATCGGAACATAGCCTGTTCCCTGATGCCACCAAGCCTGCACCTCCGGTGAGGACATAAATTTCATGAACTGGGCAACACCTTTATAGTCGCCTTTGTCACGGCCTTTGAGAACCCAGAGAGTCGCACCGCCGATGATGGAATTCTGAGGCTTCTTGACCACATCACCATAGAAAGGAAGCATGGACTGGCCAAATTCAAATTTAGCCTGTTTCTTGATGGAACCGTAGTAAGCAGAAGAGTTCATCCACATACCACATTCCTGATTGATGAATTTCGGAAGGCTGTCACCACGACGACCGCCATAGACAAAGGTTCCGTCTTTTGTCCAGTCAGCCAGGTTCTTGATGTGGCGCTTCACATTTGCATTATTGAAGGTGAATTCTGTGTCAAAACCAGCAAAGCCGTTTTCTTTCGTACCCATCGGGATGTTGTGCCAGGCGCCGAAGTTTTCGACCATGACCCAGGACTGCCAACCGAACGAGAAGCCGCATTTATAGCCGGCTGCACGCAACTTGTCAGAAGCGCCTTTCATTTCGGTCCAGGTGGTCGGAACTTTGCCGATGCCAGCTTTCTTGAAGGCATCCTTGTTATACCACAAAACCGGTGTGGAGCTGTTGAACGGCATGGAGAGCAGCTCTCCACCCGGTGTCTGATAGTAACTGATAACAGCCGGCAGATAGTCTGATTTGTCGAAAGCAACGCCGTTGTCTTTCATGACCTGTTCAACAGGATAGATAGCGCCTTTGGCGGCCATCATGGTTGCCGTGCCAACTTCGAAAACCTGAACGATATGCGGCTGTTTTTTCGCGCGGAATGCTGCGATAGACGCTGTCATGGTTTCAGTGTAGTTGCCCTTAAAAGTCGGTACAACTTTGTATTCGGACTGGGACTTGTTGAAATCGTCCGCAATTTTATTGACCCGTTCACCGTTGGCGCCGCCCATGGCGTGCCACCACTGAATTTCGGTTGCCGCGGAAACCAGTGAAGTGCTTCCGACCAAAGACGCCAGGGCAACTGGCGCGATGAACTTTTTCATAATTGACATTTCTCTTCCCTATCGGTTGACAGTTTCGGCTCCAGGAATTCAGAACCGAAAATATTAATTTCTTAACGGAGACAACCATCCTCCCTCCGTCAACAGTATGGGGATTTATGCGTCCATCAATGACCGTTTGATGACAAAGCCATGTTCTTGACGTTTCACCTTCATTTTTCTTCGCTTCCCATAATAAAATCGAATATATACATAACATTGCATTATAGAGTATCTGATTTCGTTTACGGGATTCGTCATGATTCGTCTCAGACAACTGGAAGCTTTCAGGGCAGTGATGATTACCGGCGGCGTCACCCCTGCGGCCAGCATGCTGAATGTCTCACAACCGGCCGTTAGCCGGCTTATCGCCAGCCTTGAAGAAGGCATGGGCATTCCGCTGTTTGAACGTCGACAGGGACGCCTGCATCCCACTTATGAAGCCAATTTCCTGTTGGGAGAAGTCGAGCGGGCCATTGTGAATCTCGAACATATTTCGCAACTGTCCGATGATATCCGAAACCAGAAAGCCGGACATCTGCGGATTGCCTGCCTTCCTGGCTTCGCAACCTCCCTCATGCCGGTGGTGATGGCGGAATTTCTAGCGGATCGGGATGATGTGACCCTCACCATTCAGACTCGGTCGTCGAAGCGGGTCCGGGAATGGATCGCCGCTCAACAATATGATATCGGCGTTGCCGATGAGTTTGAAGGTCATAGCGCTGTGACCCACGAATCCGTCGATATCCGGACTGTCTGTGCCATGTCGCCCCAACATCCGCTAGCAGCCCGCAAATCCATCAGCGCTGCCGATCTTGACGGAATGCCGATGATTGTCCAAGACCGCAGCAACCGTTTCTATCATCAGCTTAAACATGTTTTTGATGATGTGGGGGCAGAATTGGTGGCCCGGGTCGAAGTACGACAGTTTGCCACCGCCTGCCTTCTCGCTCGCCAGGGAGTTGGTGCTGCTGTCGTCAGTTCCATCGATGCCGCAGAATATGTAGGTCACGGCCTGATCACCCGTCCATTCGAGCCATCCATTCCTTTCCGGCTGGATATACTCTACCCGAAATACCACCCGCGTTCCCTGCTCCTGCAGGATTTCATCAAACATTTCCGGGAAAGACTCCAGCCTTTTACGCTAACTCATACGCCATAGTCACACTTGCTCACCAAGCCGTGACTCATTGTCATCTTCTGTGCCTTTAAGCGGCAGTAAAAAGAGATTACGTAACAGATATCCGGAAGCACAGGGCTCTACCCAACCAGTTGTCGTATCGCTTCCCGGCAGATGCCTGATCGATATGGCGTTCCCCCAACGCGCTTTACCAGGTATCGACAAATGTACGCTTCCTGCCTCGTCCCCGGGCAGGAAGCGATACGGCTTTTAGGGCCTGGACAAGCCGGGTCCGGGTTTCCGCCGGATCAATCACATCATCGATTTCCATAAAAGCAGCCGCATTGACCGCTTTACCGCGGGCATAAGACTCGTCCACCATTTTGTTGAAAACCGTCTGACGTTCTTCTTCATCTTCAATAGCCGCCAGTTCCTTTTTATATCCAAGCCTGACAGCCCCTTCGAGACCCATGGGCCCCATTTCACCGGTCGGCCAGGACAGACAAAGGAAAGGCGCATGCATGGATCCACCGCCCATAGCCTGGGCGCCGAGCCCGTATCCCTTTCTCAAAATGACCGTAAAGAACGGAACCGTTGCGCTACCCGCTGCTACAAATAGGCGGGATGTTTTGCGAACCAGAGCTGTTTTTTCAGCTTCCGGACCAACCATAAAGCCGGGTGTATCGCACAGCGTAAGGATCGGGATATCAAAAGCATCACAGAGCTGGATATGACGGGCCGCTTTTTCTGATCCGTCTGCGTCAATCGCCCCGCCAAGATGCATGGGATTATTGGCAATCAGGCCAACCGGCCTTCCTTCCAGACGGATAAAAGCAGTGATCATGCCTTTGGCGAAATCCGGGCGCAGTTCGAAAACCGATCCTTCATCGGCCAGCGTTTCAATAACCTGCCGGATATCATAGACCCGGAGGCGGTTTTCGGGAATGGCAGATCTGAGTAATCTCTGATCCGGCTCCTGCCAGTCAGGTAGACGACCCTGGAAATAGGATAGCGCTTTTCTGGCAAGTTCTGTCGCTTCCACCTCATCCTTCGCCACGACGTCAATCACGCCATTGGGCGCCTGGATGGAAACCGGGCCGACCTCTTCGGGCTTGAAAATGCCAAGCCCGCCGCCTTCGATCATGGCCGGCCCGCCCATGCCAAGAGAAGTATCTTCCGTTGCAATCAGAATATCACTGACACCCATCAAAGCCGCATTGCCTGCGAAACACCGCCCCGATGCAACAGCGATCCGGGGAACAAGCCCTGACAGTCGGGCGTAAGTTTGAAAAGTTGGGACATC
>DIYE01000245.1 GCA_002428885.1 Alphaproteobacteria bacterium UBA6062 | reverse complement strand
GGGCGGGGTGGCCATGGCGTCGATTGCAGCCTGTGCCGGTTTCGGGTCCGTCTGTGGATCGTCCCTGGCGACGGCCTCCACCATGGGGCAGGTTGCTCTGCCGGAGCTCAAGAAGTATCGCTATGCCGGCTCCCTGGCGACAGGAACGTTTGCGGCCGGGGGGGTGTTGGGTATTCTGATCCCGCCTTCCATTGTCCTGGTGATTTATGCGGTGATCGTCGAGGCCAATATTGTCACCATGTTTATGGCGGCCTTTCTGCCCGGCCTGCTGGCTGTGATCCTTTTTCTGCTAACCATCGCCCTTTATGTGAGGCTGAGACCGGAAGCCGGACCAAGAGGGGACGCGACCAGCCGGGAAGAGCTTGTTTCGGCAACGGTTTCCATGGTGCCGGTGTTACTGATTTTCGGCCTGGTGATCGGCGGGATCTATTTTGGCTTTTTTAATCCTACGCCTGCTGCGGCGATCGGTGTTTTCCTGGTGGCCGTTTATGGCGTGATCCGCCGAAAACTATCATTGGGCGGTCTGCGTTATGCTTTTTTGGAAACCGCTAAAACCACCGGAATGATCTATCTGATCCTGCTGGGGGCAGAGCTCCTTAAGATCTTTATGGCGCGGGGCGGCGTCCCGCAAGCCGCAGCAGAATTGATGATGAATTCCGGCCTGTCGCCCTACATGATCCTGACACTTCTTCTGATCGCACTGATCATTCTGGGATGCCTGATGGACAGTCTGAGCATGATCCTGTTGGCGATCCCTTTTTTCTGGCCGGTCATCGCTGATCTGGATTTTGGACTGGGGCCGGAGGAGCTGAAAATCTGGTTTGGTATCCTGGCTTTGATTGTCGTGGAGCTTGGGCTCATCACACCTCCCGTCGGGATGAATGTCTTTATCATCTCATCCATGGATAAAGACACACCGATGGGAGAGACCTTCAAGGGGGTTGCGCCTTTCTTTGCCGCTGAATGTGTGCGGGTTGTCCTGCTGGTGGCCTTCCCGGCTATCACTCTTTGGCTTCCCGGTTTTCTGGGAAGTTTGTAACGGGCGGCGGATAAAAATCTTGACGGGGTTCTTTGTTTTCAATAACAGGAACACCTGTCAACTATGATAAGGTTTGCGCTAGAAACCGGGATAAAGTCGGATGAGCTCCGATTAAAAACAACAACATTATTGCACCCTGTACCGGTTTAGTATCTTGGCGAGCAAACGAAACAAATCTTTTATCAGCCTTTTTCTGGAGAATTATGACGATCTGGTCAAACGTCTTGTTTGGCGGCTCGGCAGCTCTGAAGACGCTGATGATGTCGTTCAGGATACCTATATCAAGCTGCACGATCTTGATATGATGGATGATATCCGAAACCCCAGATCCTATCTGTTTCGGATCGCTGACAATATGGCCGTTGATCGGCTTCGCAAGCGCAGTAGCGACAAACGCTATATTGTCGAAGGTGAACAAATGCCGGAAGCCGGATCTAACGAACCATCTCCTGAAAATATTGTTGATTACCGTCAGAGACTATCCCGTCTTGAAGAGATACTGGCAAAACTTCCTGAACGCCAACGGGATGTTTTTCTGATGTATAAATTTGATGGTATGAAACATGCCCAGATTGCTGAGAAAATGGGAATCAGTCGAAGTACAGTTGAGAAGCTTATTATGAATACTATGGCAGCTTGCCGGGACCAGATGGCGGACTTGATACGGAATGATGAATGACAAAAATAAAAAAAATGAGGAAAATGAGTCCGGCAACCGTCTTATATATTCGAGCGGGAATTTATGCAGGCCGAGGAGCCTGCGAAAAGGAATAGAGCTGGTCATCTGATGGAACAGAAACCAACAGCAAAAGAGCAGGCATTAGGGTGGTTTACCAGGCTGAACTCTGACAATGCGGACAAGGAGGATCATCGGGCCTTCGTATCATGGCTCAGCCAATCGCCGGAGAATAGAGCCGAATACGCGGCACTGGAAAATATCTGGCTTGATCTGGGGCATGTTAAGGATCCGCGTTCCAATGTGGTATCTTTACCGCAGCAAAGTCATGGTCGCCAATTTTCCCGCAGGCAATTCTTTATGGGAGGAACGCTGGCGGCTTCCCTCGCTGGTGTAGCCGTGATAAACGGTTGGCACAGATATCTGTTGAGTGACTATCATACGGCTGCCGGTGAAATCAAAGAGGTAAAGCTGGAGGATGGCAGTCGGGTTGTTCTGGATGCAGATAGTGCTTTGGCAGCCAGTTTCTCCCGTAAGGAACGCCGGGTTTCTCTGCAGAAAGGGCGTGCTTTTTTTGAGGTTGCGAAGGACAGGGAGCGCCCCTTTCTGGTTGATATGTCAGAAGGTGAAGTCCGGGCGCTGGGAACCCAGTTTACGGTTCATCAATGGGCTGACCGCGTAACGGTTTCGGTTGCTGAAAGTGCTGTCGGTATTGTTGCTCCGAACTCTTCACGTATGAAGATAGCAGCGGGGCAGTCGGTTTCCTATCATGCTGATGGATTTGATGAGATCAGGCCGTTTAGCCTTTCGACAGGTTTGGCCTGGCAATCCGGAAAACTGGTTTTTGAAGACAGGCCATTTCGGCAGGTGGTGGACGACTTGAACCGCTATCGGACCGGTCGGATTTTTGTGACGGATACAAGCCTTCTTGATCTGAGGGTAAGCGGTGTTTTTGATCTTTCAGACCCTGAAAAAATCCTAAAAAATATCGTGAAAACACTTCCTGTCAGATTGGTGGAAGCAACAGATTACCTGGCTTTTCTGCTTCCTGCCTGATCTTTTTCAAAAATAATTTAAAAATTTATGGAGGATTATGCGGTGTCGTTCCGTCTTAGTTCGTAATTGCGAATGAAATGCAATCGCATATACGATTATAGAGTGGAGTATCCTGTCAGATGGGCGGCGTAATTTCTTGTAAACAAACCGGTCGAAAGAGCCGGTCATTTCGAAAAACAATCATGATGACGGCAGCCATTGCCTGCCTGCTCGGTTCAGAAGCCACCGCTCAGGAAAAAACCACCCAGAGTGTGCTGATCGATTTTTCCATTCCCGGTGGTTCTTTGAGCCAGGCGATTGCCGTTTTCGGTACTAAATCCGATATCCAGATTTTCTATCCGGCTGAACTGGTGAAGGGGAAAAGCTTTAACGGATTGACCGGTAAGATGACAGGGCAGGAGGCCCTGGAGCGGATCCTGTCCGGAACAGGTCTTGAATATCGTTTTCTGGATGACAAGAGCGTCACGATTGTCGAAAAGCAGCCGGCGAAAACAGGAGAGGCGGATAAAGTCGAACTGAAGCCGATTGTCGTGACGGGATCTCGTAACCCGGCTACCGGTATCAGTCTTAATGATGAAGAGATCCAGACAAAGTTTGGCGGGGATCTGGACGCGGCTATCCGTTCCCAGGCCGGTGTTTTCACAAAATCAACGGATGAGCAAAAAGGTCTGATTGTCAATGTTCGCGGTATGCAGGGACCGGGGCGGGTAAACTCCATGATTGATGGTGTCCCGCAGAACTTTCGGAATGTCTCTGGCCATTCCGGAACTCATGATCCGCTCGTTTATGTGGACCCGATCATGCTGGCCGGTATCGATATCACCAAAGGAGCCGTTAAAGGCGCCGACGGATTGGGTGTTCTGAGTGGTGCAGCCAATTTCAGGACTCTGGAATCTGCCGACATTATCCCGGATGGGCAGCAATGGGGTGTGCTGGCAAAATCTGTCTGGGGAACAAACGGAGAGGACTATTCCAATCTGGTTGCCGGGGCAGCCGAATATGACGTCGAAGGCCTTGCAAAAGGAAGTGTTCTCGCCGCTTTTTCCTTCTCCCAGACAGATGCTTATG
Source organism: Alphaproteobacteria bacterium UBA6062 (assembly GCA_002428885.1). Taxonomy (GTDB): domain Bacteria; phylum Pseudomonadota; class Alphaproteobacteria; order Sneathiellales; family Sneathiellaceae; genus Sneathiella. The sequence continues at coordinate 17,498 of DIYE01000245.1, read as the reverse complement.
AGGATGGGCGCGGTCAGGAAATACCGGGGGATGATTTGGCTTATTCAGCCTCACGCGCGGGAGACATTGATCCTCAGGACAGGCCAACAACCGGTCTAATGAAATTCGAAATTTCGCCCGGTGACGCCCATCAACTGGAAATAGGAGGGATGACTCATTCTAAAAGCTTCTTCGCGCAATATGCTGACTATGAATGGGATATCCGGAACAGATCATCCTATGCCCGCTATAATTTTAATCCCGATAGTGAGTTCTGGAATGTAAAAAGCCGGGCTTATCTGGCCGATACGCGTGTCAAGTTTCCAGAAGTCGGCGGCGGTGTTGCCGCTGGCCGGGAAGGGGAGACAACCAGCTACGGCATAGATGTGAACAATACCAGTCGGTTTTCACTCCCCCACGGCCTCAATGTTTCTTGGAACTATGGGGGCGCCTATATGTATGAGAAGTTTGAGGCGAATGATGCGAGGGGATCAAACCCCGAAGGAGATCTCAAGAAGTACGGGCTTTTCAGTGACGTCACCTTTAACTATGGCGACTGGGACTTTAATCTGGGGCTTCGTTATGATGGCTGGAGAACATCCGGTATCACCGAATATACGCCTGCCGGATCGGGCTCCTGTCCACCTGGAGGCAGCAACTGCCCTGAAACGGAGGAAGTCCGAAGCGGGAATGATCTTAATCCTATGGTTTCCCTCACATACCGGCCCTACAAAGGTGTCGAAATGTTTGGCCGCTATGCTTTCACCACCCGGGCACCGTCCACTTCAGAAATGTTCTACGCCTATCACGATTTCAGCGGTACGGGTAACACGGCGTCTAACAATCTGGATCTCGTGGCTGAAGAACAACGCGGGTTGGATATCGGTCTGAAGCTCAATGGTCAGGATTTGTTCCGCAAAGGAGATCAGGGCCGGTTCTCCATTGGCTATTTCAATAACGCAATCGATAACTATATCGGCCAGGGTGTTGATACCATGACAGCGGAAGAGTTTGCCGCCGCTGCTGCTGCCGCTCAATTGTTGCCCGTCCCAGCCCGGTTTATAGAACTCGCTCGGTTACAGGCTATCGCCAATGGTGAAGCTCTACAGTATCAAAACGCATCTGAGTTGGTTCGTATGCAAGGTGTTGAGATTGAAGGTGGATATGATATTGGCTGGGCCTATGCCAACGCGGCCTATACCTGGTCAAAGACAGCACAACCTAAAGGGATCTGGACCGGGATTGGTAATTCCACGGGTATTCTGCCTGAGCATATCGCAACACTGGATATGGGAACTCGCTGGTTGAATGAAGAGCTGGTCATCGGTGGTCGGGTGCGGTTTGTCGGAAGAAGCGAGCAACCGATCGGAGCACAACTGAGCGGCGGAGCAATCGGTAATTATCAGCTTAATTCTTATACCTTGTTTGATCTGTATGGCAGTTATAAACCGACAGAGAATTTTGAGGTTTTTGCCAGCATTCATAATCTTTTTGATCGGTATTATCTGCCGGCGCAGTCCGGACCGGAGCAGATTGAATCCGGTGCCGGTGGTCGGGGAAGAACCTTTAAGTTGGGTGCAACGGTAAGGTTCTGAGGATATCCTGAGTTCCGGTTATGCTGTTGATAGCTCCGTTCTGGATCGGCTGGCTTTGTAAAAGCCACTGAGGAGTTGCATAACCGGACCTTTTCAAGGGACAGTGACGAGGTCGGAATGATCCCGGAAATGCCGAGGTGATAAACCGGTATGGCGCAGGAAGAATTTCGAGAAGTGAGCGGGATCGTCATATCCCAGAGAATAGGCAAGTTCCGATATGGGCATGCGGCTATAGACGAGAGATCGTTTTGCTTCGAGGACAAGCCGTCCCTGGATAAGTTCTGATGCGGACTTTCCGGTAACCTGCCGGCAGATCCGGGTGAGATGAGGAGGTGTGATGTTTAGAAGGCCTGCGTATCCTGCAACGGAATGCAGGGATTTGTACTGTTCTTCCAGCAACGTCAGAAAATGCCGCAAAATAGAGTATTGACGGCTCACGCTTGAGATGTGCGTTGAAGGTGCAGACGGTATCTGCCGAGCTATATCGATGGCCAGCAAACCGGCGAGATGAGCGAGCCTTTGCTGCCGGCCCGGTTCCATCATCTGATGCTCTTCAGCGATTTGTTCGAAATATACCTGTTGATAATGGCTTCCTGGGAGAAGGAAGGGGGTCGCCAGTTTTTGCTTTATTTCCGCAGTCTGCCGGAGTGTGTCTTCTAACACCATAACGGGGATCGTTATCACCCAGCCCTTCGTTTGACGAATAAATTCGAAGCCGTGAACCACAAGAGCTGGAAGTGTAATCATCACCGGGGGTTCAAGAGAGTGGCGTTTTCCATCTATGGAGATCGTCCCGCCGCCGGAAGACAGCCAGAAAAACTGATGCAGGGCATGATGGCGATGAGGTGCGATTTTCCAGTTATGTTTTCCGGAGCGGGCAGCAATGGATTCGCAATGGAGAATGTCCGGAAATAATTCGTCATTCTGGTCGCCATACAGAGTGTAATTCGGGATCATGAGAAAAGCCAAAATGTTCGATATATACAAATTATAGAAACATGCCGCCCTTCTGACCAGCCTCAATTCCGCTAAAATGCGATCGCATAAGTGAGGATGGGTATCATGCAAACACAGGTCGCCATTATCGGCGGTGGGCCTTCTGGCCTGCTTCTTTCTCAGATCCTGCATTTAAGGGGCATTCAGTCGGTTATTGTTGAACAGAAGAGCCGGGCTTATGTCCTTGGGCGTATTCGTGCCGGTGTTCTGGAGCAGGGGCTTGTTGATATGTTACGGGCTGCTGGCGTCGGAGACCGAATGGATCGGGAAGGCCTGCCCCATGAAGGGTTTGATATTGCCCATAAAGGGAAACGGCAGCGGATCGATATGGCCGGACTGACAGGCGGTAAATCCGTCATGGTTTATGGCCAGACGGAAGTGACCCTGGATCTGTATGACGCCAGGGATCAGATGGATGGAATCATTGTCGATGAGGCCGAGGATGTAACGCCGCATGATCTGAATACAGACAACCCTTATATCACCTATGAGAAAGGCGGGGAAACTCACCGGATTGACTGTGATTTTGTGGCCGGGTGTGACGGGTTTCACGGGGTCAGCCGTAAAGCTATCCCGGCGACCATCCTTCGGGAATATGAAAAGGTTTATCCTTTCGGCTGGCTGGGGGTCTTGTCGGAAACGCCCCCTGTGTCCCATGAACTGATCTACAATCATAGTGACCGGGGATTTGCCCTTTGCTCCATGCGCAATGATAATTTGAGCCGTTATTATGTCCAATGCGCTATTCAAGAAGAGGTGAGTAACTGGTCGGATGACCGTTTCTGGGAGGAGCTGAAATCCCGGCTGCCCGCCGATGCAGCCCGGGATCTTGTCATGGGTCCTTCCATTGAAAAAAGCATTGCTCCTTTACGTTCTTTTGTGGCTGAGCCTTTAAGTTATGGTCGCCTTTTCCTGGCCGGGGATGCCGGTCATATTGTGCCGCCGACCGGTGCAAAGGGGCTCAATTTGGCAGCTTCCGATATTCACTATCTGTCCGAGGCCTTTATCCGCTTCTATGAGGAGGGCAGTGACACCGGCCTTAAAAACTATTCCGAAACGGCTCTCAAGCGGATCTGGAAAGCCATGCGTTTTTCCTGGTGGATGACCACACTTCTGCATAAATTTCCGGAAAATGAAGGCTTCGGAGATCGTATTCAGGATACGGAACTGGAGTATCTGTTTTCCTCAAAAGCGGCTCAGACAGCGCTTGCTGAGAATTATGTAGGACTGCCTTATTAGGGACAGGGACGGGGCCCTGGCGGCTATTTGGCTTCGGGAACCGTGCCGACGAGGATGCGGTCAATAATACCGTCTTTGTTTTCCATGGGAAGAATGAGGCGGCACCACCGGGTAACATGGAATTCCAGATTGGAAGCGTCATGTTCCGAATAAAGAGGGCAGCGTGTCTTAACAACGGCGGGATATTGCGCCAATGAGAGCTTTCCCGGTGTATCCCCGAAATCGGTCAGCCACCGCCCGGTCATTTCCTGCCCGAACCGCTCTGCCACCGTTGATCCATAAACCCGATACCGGAAATCTGTTGCATCTTTATTTGGTTCCAGCAGCAGGACATATCCGATAGCCTGGTTGAAATCCATGGGATCGATATGGTCATACCGGGCAATATTGCTCTCTCCCCTCAAAGACTGCCAATAATCCCAGAGGATCTGATGGACCGGAATAGAGAAATGACGACGATCTGTTTGTATCGGATCCAGGGTACAATAGCCCAGATTTTCCACCATATACTGCTTTGGATCCGGTAGAAGAGAGCGGATCGGATCTTCCGTCAAAGGCGTTCCAGAGAAATGGACCAGCGGCGCAAAGATAGTCATTGGTGATTGTGCTTTTATGCGGACGAGGCATGCACCCTACACGGAAAGCCCCTGAATTTCAAAGATTCTCCTTAAAAATCAGATTTTCCTGATTTTTACATATCAAGGGTCTGAGCGGGAGACGCTTGTTTCGGATTTTTTGTTGGCTTATTGAGCCTGCATTCGTTAAACCCTTACATAGATACGACCTTGACTTCCGAGTGATTGAGGGAATAGCGGAATGGCGAAGGATCTGACGGAAAAAGCACTTGATTATCATCGGTTTCCGAGAGCTGGAAAGCTGACGATTTCCCCGACAAAACCGATGGAAACCCAGTCGGATCTGGCGCTTGCCTATTCGCCCGGTGTGGCACATCCCTGCAATGTGATCAAGGAGGACCCAAATCAGGCGGCCGCATTGACGGCAAGGGGTAATCTTGTCGGGGTTGTCTCCAACGGGACCGCCGTTCTGGGATTGGGAGCGATCGGACCACTGGCCTCCAAGCCGGTGATGGAAGGAAAAGCGGTTCTGTTCAAAAAGTTTGCCGGCGTTGATGTCTTTGACATTGAACTGGACGAGATGGATCCGGAAAAGCTGGTGGATATCATTGCTGCCATGGAGCCGACTTTCGGTGGGATCAACCTGGAGGATATCAAGGCACCGGAATGCTTTATCGTTGAGAAACTTTGTAAGGAGCGGATGAATATCCCGGTTTTTCATGATGATCAGCATGGCACGGCCATTTGTGTTGCTGCGGCGGTTTATAATGCGCTCAGAGTTGTGGATAAGGATATTGGGAAAGTCCGGCTTGCGGCCTGCGGTGCCGGGGCTGCAGCGCTTGCCTGTCTGAAGCTGTTGGTCAGTTTGGGGCTTCCGAAAGAAAATATCATCGTGAGCGATATCCACGGGGTCGTGTATGAAGGCCGCGAAGTTGAAATGGATCCGTATAAATCGGATTTTGCCGTCAAGACTGACAAGAGGAAACTGGCGGAAGCGGTTGATGGGGCAGATATTTTCCTGGGTTGTTCCGGTCCGGGCGCACTGACCAAAGAGATGGTTGCCACCATGGCGGAGCAGCCGATTATCATGGCGCTGGCCAATCCCACACCGGAAATCCTGCCCGAAGAAGTCAAAGAGGTTCGCCCCGATGCGCTGATCGCGACCGGGCGCTCCGACTACCCGAACCAGGTAAATAATGTTCTGTGTTTTCCTTACCTGTTCCGCGGGGCTCTGGATGTCGGTGCAACGGAAATCAATGAAGAGATGAAGGTTGCTGCCGTTAAGGCTATTGCCGATCTCGCACAGGCGGAGCAGTCAGATATTGTCGCCAAGGCTTATGGCGGGACCCAGCTTAGTTTCGGACCAGATTATCTGATCCCGACACCCTTCGATCCGCGTCTTTATGTGGAAGTTTCCTACGCGGTTGCCAAGGCGGCCATGGACAGTGGCGTCGCCAGTCGGCCGCATCCGGATATCAGTCAGTATTACGAACATCTTTCAAACTTCATCTACCGGACCCGCTTCGTTATGAAGCCGCTGTTTGACAAGGCTCGCAAGCAGTTGATGCGGGTTGCCTATGCGGAAGGCGAGGATGAAAGGGTGCTGTCCGCCGTGCAGACGGTGGTGGATGACGGCCTTGCTGAACCGATCCTGGTCGGACGCCGCAAAGTTATTGAATTCCGTATTGAGAAAATGGGGCTTCGGCTCAAACTGGGCGAAGATTTCCAGCTTGTTGATCCTGAAGATGATCCCCGGTACCGGGAATACTGGCAGGGCTACCATGCCCTTCGGGAGAGGGATGGCGTGGATCCGGATACCGCCCGGGCTCATGTCCGGACCAACACAACCATTATCGGTGCCATGATGGTGCATCTGGGGCATGCGGATGCCCTTATCTGCGGTACATACGGAAAATACAGCAAGCACTTTAAGCGGGTCAGCGGGATTATTCCTTTGCGGGACGGAGTACGTCATGCTTCGGCCCTGCATTTGCTGATTACTGAAGGCCGCCCTCTCTTTTTCTCCGATACACAGGTTCGCGAACAGCATACGTCAGAGGAGTTGGCGGAATTGACCATTCTGGCAGCGGACGAAGTTCGGCGTTTCGGTATCGAGCCGAAAGCAGCGCTTGTCTCATACTCGAATTTCGGATCTGCCGAAATGCCCTCTGCGACGCGGGCTCAGGAAGCTTTGAAACTGGTGAAGGAGATTGATCCGGATCTGGAAATTGAAGGTGAAATGAAAGCGGATTCCGCTTTGGTGCCGGAGATCCGCAAAACCATTTTCCCCAATTCCAAGATGGAAGGGGCCGCCAATCTGCTGATCATGCCGGACCTGGATTCCGCTAATATCAGTTATAATATCGCCAAAAGTCTTGGAAACGGTATTGCCGTCGGACCGATCCTCATCGGACTGTCACAATCCGTGCATATAACCGTGCCCTCGGTGACGGTGCGGGGGCTTGTTAATATCACGGCGATTGCCGCCGTTGATGCCCAGGATCACAAAGCCGGACGCATGATGAGTGGTCCGGTTGCTCGCAGAAAGACCTATGAAGGTGAATACTGATGAACGAGGCGCCTCTCAACGGGACAGAGATGGACAGCCGCGATCAGGAACGCGAAGATGATATCCACTATGGCCTGAGTGATGAGACGATCCAGGAAATCAAGGAATCCCTGGAACTTGGCCTTGTTGAACATATCCGTCAGACAGTAGCGGAACTGCATAGTGCGGATATTGCCGACCTGATCGAGCAGTTAAAGCCCAAACATCGCTCCATGCTGCTGGAAATTGCCGACGATCTGATGGAGGCGGAAGTTTATTCCGACCTTGACGAAGCCGTTCGCGATGACCTGGTCGAGGAGATGGAACCGGCGGAAATCGCTGAGCTGGTAACCGAGCTTGACGTTGATGACGCGGTCCATGTTCTTGAGGATCTGGAAGAAGACGAGCAGAAGGATGTTCTGAAGGAGCTGCCCGCTGAAGACCGGATCGCCATTGAAGAAGGTCTTGCCTATGAAGAGGATACGGCAGGCCGGCTGATGCAGCGGGATCTGATTGCGGTTCCGGAATACTGGAATATCGGCCAGACCATTGATTACCTCCGTGATACAGATGATCTGCCGAACGAATTTTACGAGATCTTCGTTGTAGACCCGCGTCACCATCCCATCGGCACCATCCCCCTCGATAAGGCCATGCGTAACCAGCGTTCGGTTCCGGTGAAGGATATCATGCAGCGGGAGCAGAAGCTTATCCCCGTTGATATGGATCAGGAAGAAGTCGCTTACCTCTTTCAGCAGTACCGGCTGGCATCGGCGGCTGTCGTGAATGACAATGGTGCCCTGATCGGCATGATCACTGTTGATGATATCGTGGATGTTATCAATGAAGAGGCCGAAGAGGATATCCTGCGTCTGGGTGGTGTGTCGGAAGACGATTTATTCGGTACCATTTTTGAGACTACGAAAACCCGTTTCACCTGGCTGTTGGTCAATCTGTTTACAGCGGTGCTGGCTTCCATTGCCATCGGTCTGTTCGATACGACCATGGAGAAGGTGATTGCGCTGGCTGTCCTGATGCCGATTGTTGCCAGTATGGGCGGAAATGCTGGTACCCAGACTCTGACCGTGGCGGTGCGGGCCCTTGCGACCCGCGAACTGACCGCCAACAACATGTTCAGGATTTTGGGCAAAGAAGCGCTGGTCGGTTTTCTGAACGGCTGCATTTTCGCGCTGCTGATCGGTATAGTCGCCTGGCTCTGGTTCAGTGATCCAACCATCGGCTGGATTATCGGTGTTGCCATGGTTGTCAATATGCTGGTGGCAGGTGTTGCCGGTATGACGGTCCCCATAACGCTGGACCGGTTCGAAATTGATCCTGCAGTGGCTTCAAGTGTCTTTGTGACCACCATAACCGATATTATTGGCTTCGTTGCCTTTCTTGGAATTGCGTCACTGGTGCTTCTTTGAATAAAAGCCTTAGTGAGCCCATTCCAGATTACCGGCGGAAGAACGCTGGTCTTTCCAGTTATGGCTAGCGGCAAATGGCCTGAAGGCTTCGGTCATGTCGTTTTGGTTTTCTTCAAGCCAGCTGAGGCCAATGGTGCGGCTGATATTCAGACCGTCGATTGGAACCTGCTCTATGTCCGGTGCCGTCGTCATATCGGGGATCACACATAGCCCCACACCGGCGGCCACCAGGGAAATCGCTTTATTGTCTTCATCTGTTCGGAAGACAATGTGCGGGTTAACGCCTTCCCGGGCGAATGTCCTGGTGATGTCGGTTTCTGACAGGCAATGGCTTCGGTGAATAAAATCAAGCCGATCCAATTGACGTAAGGGAATGGAAGAGCGCACCGTAAATGGATGGCCTGACGGGACAGCCAGAACACATTTGGTGGAGAAGAGACGTTCAAACAGATGACCTGAACCGCTTTCCGGCGGCAGACTGATCGCCATATCGATACGCTTTTCATCAAGCCATATCTGCAATTGTTCTGGTGTTCCTTCCTTGATGGCGATCTGCGCTTCCGGATGGGTTTTCCTGAAATCCGAAAGAAGATTGGCAAAGTCGGTAATAGGTAGTGCTTTCGGTACGCCGATCTGCAAGCGCTGCGAGGGTTGTTTGCCTCTGGCTTCCTGTTTAGCCGTGTTGCATTCATAGATAACGGTTCTGGCCCGGGGCAGAAAGCGCCGTCCAGCATCGGTGAGGGAAATGTCACGGTTGCCGCGGTTAAACAGGATGACACCCAGATCCTGTTCCAGTTTTTTGATGCCCGCGGACAAAGTCGGCTGACTGACAAAGACACGCTCCGCCGCCCGGGAAAAGTTCCGGGTTTCAACGACGGCCAGGAAATAGCGTAGCTGGTAAATATCCATCTATAGAAATTATCAATAATAGTGATTGAAGCAAACGATTTTATCTATAATTGGATTTTATGTATCATTGCAAGAACGGGATTCCAACAAGAAGAGGAGGAAGTGATGACGTTCGAGACGCTTGATTTTGAACTGCACGACAATGTTGCTGTCATTCGCATGAACCGCCCGGAAAATGCCAATGCCCTGAATAAAAAAATGGGGCAGGAACTGATGGATGTTGCCATCGAATGTGATGAAAATCCGGATATCCGAGCCACTATTTTCACCGGCACGGGACGCTTCTATTCTGCAGGTGGTGATCTCCCATCGTTTGCGGATGCCGGAGATGACATGCCCAAGCTTCTGAAAGAACTGACCATATATTTGCATGGAGCTCTGTCGCGCTTTGCCCGCATGGATGCGCCGATGATCCTGGCGATTAATGGTGTTGCTGCCGGTGCCGGTTTTAGCATGGCCTGCTGCGGGGATTTGAGCATCGCGTCGGAAGATGCGAAATTCACCATGGCTTATACCAATGCGGGACTCGTGACAGACGGCAGCTCCACTTACTATGTGGCGCGCCATATCGGAATGCGCCGGACCCAGGAACTGATGCTGACCAACCGTACTCTGACGGCTCAGGAAGCGCTGGACTGGGGGCTGGTCAACAAGGTGGTGCCGGCGGATCAGCTGATGGATGAAGCGATGGATCTGGCGCAGAAAATGGCGGCTGGTCCGACCAAATCCTACGGTATGATCAAAAACCTGCTGCTCAATACGTTCAGTGATACGCTGGAAAGCCAGATGGAGCTGGAGGCTCGCGGGATCGCGGCAGCGGCCAATACGGAAGACGGTAAAGCCGGTATCCAGGCTTTCCTCAACAAGCAGAAACCTGAATTTACCGGGAAATAGCATGACGGTATTTCAGGCGCAAAATCCCAATTTTGAACAGGTTGTCCGGGACAGTTTTTCCCGTCAGCCCTTCATGGAATTTATCGGGGCGCACCTTGATATGATCAAACCCGGTGTGTGTGAAATCGTGGTGGAACGTCAGCAGGGCCTGACGCAACAGCACGGCTTTTTCCATGGAGGGCTGGTATCCTCGCTGGCGGATTCTGCCGCGGGATATGCAGCTTATTCGCTGTATCCTGAAAATAGCACGGTGCTGACGGTGGATTTCAAGGTGAACTTCCTCAATCCATCGGACGGAGAACGTCTCAGGGCGCGCAGTGAGGTGATCCGCGCCGGCAAGAAAATCTATCACCTGAAAGGTGATGTTTACGCCGAGAGAGACGGGCAGAACATTCATTGCCTGACGGGTCTTTTCTCCATGATGTGCCTGCTGGGTAAGTCGGATGCTCCCAATCTGGGGCGGGAGGCCAGAACGGCATGAATAACGGTCTGGATCAGGAGCTGGCGGATCGTCTGATGCCGATCTTTGAAAGTCAGAAATTCATGCACCATCTTGGTGTTGAGATTACCGGCCTGTCGGAAGGTGTCTGTGAAATGACGCTGGACTATCATGAGAACTGGTCCCAGCATAACGGCTTTTTCCATGGTGGTGTTGTTGGTACCTTGGCGGATAATGCAGCGGGAGCAGCAGCGGCAACCCTGATGGCCGAGGGTGAAAACTGCCTGACGGCGGAATATAAACTTAACCTCCTGGCCCCGGCAAAGGGTGAGAAGGTGGTGGCCGAGGCCAGAATTATCAAATCGGGACGAAGCCTGAAAGTGGCGGAATCCAATGTTTATTCTCTTACCGGGTCCGAAAAGAAACTGTGTGCGACGGCGCTGGTGACCCTGGTAGCAACCTGATGATCTAGAAAGGGACATTCATGTCTTCTATTGATTTTCCAACCCTCAATTTCGGATTGGGTGAAACCGCGGATATGCTGCGCGATACGGTAAGGCGTTTTGCGGATGAAGAACTGGCCCCCCGGGCTGCTGAAATCGACGAGACAAACCAGTTCCCGATGGATGCCTGGCAGAAGATGGGTGAGCTTGGCCTGTTGGGTCTGACGGTTGAGGAAGAGTATGGCGGATCCGGGCTCGGTTATCTTGAGCATTGTATTGCGGTCGAGGAACTCAGCCGGGCGTCAGCCTCTGTCGGTTTGTCTTATGGCGCCCATTCCAATCTCTGTGTCAATCAGATCCGCCGGAACGGATCAGAAGAGCAGAAGCAGAAATACCTGCCGAAGCTGATTTCCGGTGAGCATGTAGGGGCCCTTGCCATGAGTGAGCCGGGTGCCGGTTCCGATGTGGTCTCCATGCGCTTGCGAGCCGATAAAAAAGGGGATCGCTATATCCTCAACGGCAATAAATTCTGGATTACCAACGGCCCCGATGCGGATGTCCTGGTGGTTTATGCGAAGACCGAACCGGATGCCGGTCCGCGCGGTATTACCGCTTTCATTATCGAAAAAGGCTTCAAGGGATTTTCGACGGCGCAGAAGCTGGACAAGCTCGGTATGCGCGGCTCCAACACCTGTGAGCTGGTCTTTGAAGACTGCGAAGTGCCGGAAGAAAATGTCATGGGCCCGCTGAATGAAGGTGTTCGGGTTCTGATGAGCGGCCTCGATTATGAGCGGGTTGTCCTGTCCGGCGGGCCGCTCGGTATTATGAATGCGTGCATGGATGTGGTGATCCCTTACATTCATGACCGCAAACAGTTTGGCGAATCCATCGGTAACTTCCAGCTAATGCAGGGTAAAGTGGCGGATATGTATTCCACCATGAACGCCTGTAAAGCCTATGTTTATACGGTGGCGCAGGCCTGCGATCGCGGGGAAACCGCCCGTAAAGATGCTGCAGGCGTCATTCTCTATTCTGCGGAAAAGGCTACCTGGATGGCGCTGGAAGCCATTCAGGCCCTCGGTGGTAACGGTTATATCAATGAATATCCGACGGGCAGACTCCTGCGGGATGCAAAACTTTATGAAATTGGCGCGGGTACCAGCGAAATCAGAAGAATGCTGATTGGCCGTGAATTGTTCAACGAAACAGCGTAAAAGAACGGTTATGAAATCGGCGGAGTGACCTCGGGTCTTGACCCAAAGCATATCCGCCTTTCACTTTTGGGCGCAAATTGAACAACGAATAATAGACTTGGAGAAGTAAAAATGAGTGACGATCCTATTGTCATCGTAGGTATGGCCCGGACACCGATGGGTGGTTTCCAGGGTGATCTGGCCGATGTGAAAGCCCCGGCATTGGGCGCAGTGGCCATCGAAGAAGCCATGAAACGTGCCGGTGTTACAGGTGATGATGTTGATGAAGTCATCATGGGATGTGTTCTGCCGGCTGGTCTTGGTCAGGCACCGGCTCGTCAGGCGTCTTTTGGTGCCGGTATTCCGGATAGTGTTGGCTGCACGACCATTAATAAGATGTGTGGCTCCGGCATGAGGGCAGCCATGTATGCCCATGATGCGATCGCTGCCGGTAGTGGTGATGTCTTGGTTGCCGGTGGTTTCGAAAGCATGACCAATGCGCCGTATGTCCTGCCGAAAATGCGTAGCGGTGCCCGCCTCGGCCATGGAGAAGTTAAAGACCATATGTTCCTTGATGGTCTGGAAGATGCTTATGAAGAAGGCCGTCTGATGGGCAGTTTTGCGGAAGAGACTGCCGGTCTGTATCAGTTTACCCGTGAGGCTCAGGACGCATACGCGATTGAATCGCTGGCCCGTGCCAAGAAAGCCACTGAAGATGGCAGCTTTGACGAGGAAATTGCACCGATCACCGTAAAAACCCGTAAAGGCGATATCGTGATCGACAAGGACGAACAGCCGCTCAAAGGCAACCCGGACAAGATCCCGTCCCTGCGTCCGGCCTTTGCCAAAGATGGTACGGTTACCGCAGCGAACTCCTCCTCCATCTCCGATGGCGGCGCGGCGCTCGTTATGATGCGGCAGTCAGAAGCGGAAAAGCGCGGTTTGAAGCCGATTGCCAAGTTTCTGGCTCACTCCACCCATGCTCGTAAGCCGTCCGAGTTCACAATGGCACCGATTGATGCCATTCGCAAAGTGATGGATAAGGTCGAATGGACAAAAGACGATGTTGATCTCTTTGAAATCAACGAAGCATTTGCTGTTGTAACCATGGCGGCCATGAAAGATCTCGGTCTTGATCATGACAAGGTAAACGTGCATGGCGGTGCTTGTGCACTGGGGCATCCGGTTGGCGCTTCCGGTGCGCGGATTGTCGTTACCTTGCTGTCTGCTTTGCAGAAATATGGCAAGAAACGTGGTGTTGCGGCCCTGTGTATCGGTGGTGGTGAAGCCACAGCCATGGCGCTTGAACTGGTCGCCTGATTTTAATGTATCGCCAGACGATAGGAATGGAACAATGATCCTGAGTGAAGAGCAAACCATGATCCGCGATATGGCGCGTGACTTTGCAGCCAATCGTCTGGCACCGAACAGCGTCGCCTGGGAGCAGGCGGCGGCTGTTCCCAAAGACGTATTTGATGAAATGGGTGCCCTCGGCCTGATGGGGATGACAGTGCCTGAAAATTACGGTGGTGCGGAGACGGATTTTGTCTCTTACGCATTGGCCCTCATGGAAATCGCCGGTGGTGACGGGGCGATCTCTACGGTTATGAGTGTCAATAACTCTCCCTGCTGTGCCGCGCTTCTGAAAGACGGAACGGAAGCGCAGAAGCAGACCTGGCTGGTACCTTTGGCCAAAGGCGACATGATCGGTGCTTTCTGTCTGACGGAACCTCATGCCGGTTCCGATGCCTCGGCCCTTAAAACGAAAGCGGTTAGGGACGGGGATGAATATGTCATCAACGGCACTAAGCAGTTTATTACCTCCGGCAAGATCGGTAGTGTCGCCCTGGTCTTTGCGGTCACCGATCCGGAAGCGGGCAAGAAAGGCATCAGTTGTTTTATCGTTCCGACGGATGCGGAAGGATATCGGGTCGCTTCCATTGAGAACAAATTGGGGCAGAAAGCCTCCGACACCTGCCAGATCGCCCTGGAAGATGTAAGGGTTCCGGCTTCCAATATGCTGGGTGAAGAAGGAGCCGGATATCGGATCGCCCTGGCTAATCTGGAAAGCGGCCGGATCGGCATCGGTGCGCAAAGTGTCGGCATGGCCGCTGCGGCGCTGGCTCATGCGGTTGAATATTCCAAAGAGCGGGTTTCTTTTGATCAGCCGATCATTGCCCATCAGGCGGTTGGTTTCCGGCTGGCGGATATGGCTACCAAAGTTGAGGTTGCCCGGCAGATGGTACTGCATGCGGCGACCCTGAAGGATGCAGGGCAGCCTTGTCTTACGGAAGCCAGTATGGCGAAGTTGTTTGCCTCTGAAATGGCTGAGGAAGTCTGCTCCGGTGCGATCCAGACACTGGGCGGCAACGGTTTTATCGCTGATTATCCGGTTGAGAAGATTTATCGGGATGTCCGGGTCTGCCAGATTTATGAGGGCACGTCCGATATCCAGAAAATGGTGATTGCCCGCAATCTGGCAGCTTGAGGAAAATCCATGCCGGACGCCATAGATTTTTATTTCGATTTCTCTTCACCTTATGCCTATCTTGGCAGTGTGATGATCGAGGAGGTGGCCAAAAAGCATGGCCGCAGCGTTCGCTGGCATTCCTTTATGCTGGGTGCGGCATTCAAAGGGGAAAAGACTGGGCCTCTGACGGTTTATCCGCGAAAGGGAGAATATTCGCGGCTCGATTTTGACCGCACGGCCCGGAAATACAAGATCCCGTTCACTATGCCCGCTGACTTTCCAAAAACCACACTGGCGGCATCGCGGGGATTTTTCTGGCTGACGGGTCAGGATGAGGAAAAGGCCAAGGCGTTTGCCCGGGCTGTTTTCGCGGCGTACTTTGTGGACAGCCGGGATATTTCAGATCCGAAAGTGATCCTGACAATTGCCGAAGAGCAGGGGCTGGACCGGCAGGCACTTGAAACCGCGTTCAACTCGGATGCAGTGAAGGATGCTTATAAAGCATCTGTCGAACAGATTGTCGATCAGAAGAAGATATTCGATGCGCCATTCTTTGTTGTGGATGGAGAGCCGTTTTGGGGCGCAGACAGGGTCGTTCAGATTGATGAATGGCTCGAAACAGGCGGGTGGTAACAAACCCGCAGTCATAAAAGGAAAAAACAATGACAAATGTGATTGAGTTCTATTTCGAGTTTAATTCCCCGTTTGCTTATATTGCAGCCCATACCATCGAGGATGTGGCGGCAAAACATGGTGCTAGCGTTAGCTGGCGGCCTGTCTCTCTTGGGCATGTCTGGAAGGCTATTGAAGCGATTAATGTAGGGCCTGCCGGTCATCCGGTGAAGCTGAAATATCAGGCGCAGGATTCAGCGCGCTTTGCCAAACTGTCAGGGCTGCCGTTAACCCGTCCATCTGTTCATCCGGTGGATGCCAAGCTGGCCCGCTTGGCGTTTTACAGGCTATCCGCAAAAGATCCGGAGCTCGGTAAAACATTTGTAAAGGCGGTTTTTGATCAGTTCTGGGGGCGCGGCGAAGATATCACAGGCGTTGAGCATCTCGCTGGAGTGATGAAAGAAATCGGTGAGAGCGAAGGCGAACTGACGGCTGCACTCGATGATGCCGCTGCCAAGCAACAGATGATTGATTATACCCAGGCCGCGATTGATAGCGGAGCCTTTGGCATGCCCTGGTTCAAGGTTGGAGATCAGGTTTTCTGGGGAGCGGATCGTATTCCGCATATTGACCAGTATCTGGCTTATAAGGCTGCGTCGTAGCTTAAGAGAATATCTGGCTCCGGAGCACCGGAGCCGGCTTTTTAATGGGTGGTTAGAAAAGGAAATAACCGCCATCGATCAGGAAAGTATCGCCCGTATGATAGGAACTGGCATCAGACATGATGTAAACTGCGATACCGCCGAAGTCCTCGGGGTTACCCCAGCGGCGGGCGGGAATGCGCGGCTTCACATTGTCAGAGAATTTTTGCCAGTTGAAGGCAGGTTCCGTCATTGCGGTTTCGATCCAGCCCGGCAGTATCGCATTGGCCGTGATGCCTTTGCCGGCAAATTCCACAGACATGGCCCGCAGCATGGAAATCAGACCGCCTTTGGTGGCCGCGTAATGTTCGTTCCGCGCGGCACCGGAAATAGCGGCCAGGCTTGCCGTCCCGATCAGGCGTCCACCCGGATCACCGTTTTCAGCACGCTCCACCATGTGTTTGGTCGCTTCTTGCAGCGTATAGAAAGCGCCATCCAGATTAATGCCGATCACCCGTTGCCATTCTTTATCGTCGATATCCAGAAAAGACTTTTTACCGGACGACACACCGGCATTGGCAAAGCAGCCATCAACCCGGCCAAAGCGGGACAGGGTTTCCGCAAAACAGTCCTGGACTTCCTTCTGGTCAGAGACATTGCAAGTGAGGCTGTCAACGCGGGTTCCGAAGGCTTTAAGCTCTTCAACAGCCGCCGCATTTTTACTTTCGTTGGTACCCCAGATGCAAACGTCGCCGCCGGCTTCGGCAATGGCTTTACCCATTCCCAGTCCGATTCCGCCATTACCTCCGGTGATCAGGGCGACCTTGCCACTCAGGTCAAACGCTTTATAAGCCATTTCCGGCTCCTTTATTCTTCTTGTGTGAGGCGTCAACGGGTAGCACAAAGCCCGACCCTCGCCAAGAAAATCATGTGCGCAGGAAGCCTGCTTCCTGTCATCCCGCTCATTTCTGCAAAAAGGAATTTTGCGTAAATGTCTGTTTTGAAAAGTAATCTCAATACGAGAAGCGATGCCTTCAAGGCCAATGCCGACCATATGCAGTCGCTTGTCGATGATCTTCGGGAGAAGGTCGCTGCTGCCAAACTGGGCGGCGGGGACAGAGCCCGGGAGAAACATCTGTCACGTGGTAAATTGCTGCCCCGGGAGCGGGTCCGCAAGCTTCTGGATCCGGGATCCCCCTTTCTGGAACTCAGCCAGCTCGCTGCTTACGACATGTATGGCGGGGATATCAACTCGGCAGGTATCGTCACCGGGATCGGTCGGATTTCCGGGCGGGAATGTGTGGTCGTCTGTAACGACGCGACAGTCAAGGGCGGTACCTACTACCCGATGACGGTGAAAAAGCATCTCAGGGCGCAGGAAATCGCCCAGCAGAATAACCTGCCTTGTATTTATCTGGTGGATTCCGGCGGGGCGAACCTGCCGAACCAGCAGGATGTTTTTCCAGACCGGGAACATTTCGGCCGGATCTTCTTTAACCAGGCCAATATGTCGTCCCAGGGCATTCCCCAGGTGGCGG